>JAAHIC010000769.1 GCA_010671965.1 Leptolyngbya sp. SIO4C5 | reverse complement strand
TAGGCTGCGAATTGATCGCCCTCTACCGTATCAGAAACGCTACACACTCCACATGAGCTGTCTGGGGAAAGAAGTCTGCTGGCTGCACCCGAACCAGATGATAGCCCCCCTGCTGGCAGAGCGTCTTCAGGTCGCGGGCCAGGGTGGCCGGGTTGCAGCTCATGTAGACAATGCGAGCCGGGGCCAGTTCCTGCAGCGCCTGTAAAACGGCAGCGGTACAGCCCTTGCGCGGCGGATCTAGTACCACCACATCCGGCGATGCTCCCAGGGACTCGCTGACCTGGGGCAGTAATTCTTCCACCGCACCGACCTGAAAATCAGCGTTAGACAGGCCATTGATTGCTGCATTGGTCTGGGCCTGCTGCACTGAGTCTTTGCTGACTTCTAGGCCCAGACAGTGCTTGGCCTGCTCTGCCAGGGGCAAAGTCAAGGTGCCAATACCGCAGTAGGCGTCCACCACCCGCTCGTGACCCTGGAGATTCAGCTCGGCTGAGATTTCTGCCAGCAGCTTTTCTGCCTGCTCTGTGTTCACCTGAAAGAAATCCGTCGGGCCAATGCGGAGCTGTATGCCAGCAAACTGCTCTTCGATATAGGGCTGACCAGCCACGCAGTAGGTGGTGCCGCCAAAAATAGCGTTGGTTTGCTTGGTATTGTGGTTCAGCGTGACCCCAACCAAATTGGGATAGCGCTCTAGCCAGTCTGCGGCCATCACCTCTAGCTGTGGCAGTTGCGGGCGGGTACTCACTAGCGTTAGCAGCACCTGCCCCGTCCGGCGGCCAATCCGCAGCGAGAGATGTCGCAGAGCGCCGCGATAGGTGGTTTCATCGTAGATAGGCCAGCCCTGTTCGGCAATGTCCTGCTTAATCTCCGCTAAAAAGGGATCGAGCCGGTCATCCTGCACCGGGCAGCGGTTGAGATTGATCAGCTTATGGGTGCCTTTGCGGTAGTAGCCTGCCTGTACCTGCTGGGTTTCAGACAGCCCCAACGGATAGGTTGCCTTGTTGCGATAGGCCAGCGGCGCTGACGGCAAAATTGGGTCAATGCGGACTGATTCAAAACCGCCAATGCGACTCAAGGCATCGGCTACCTGCTGCTGCTTTGCGGCTAGCTGCTCAGTATAGGCCACCGTTTGCCACTGACAGCCGCCGCACTTATCCGCCACGATGCAGGCGGGCTTAATTCGCTCTGGAGAGGCCGTTTCTACCTGCAGCAGTTTGCCCCAGCCGTAGGTTGGCTTGATGCGCAGTAGCCGTGTCTGGATGCGATCGCCCGGCACCGTGTCGGGCACAAACACGACCCGATCCTGCCAGCGTCCGACCCCTTCTCCAGTGCTGTTTAGACCCGTAATCTCCAGATCCAGCACCGCTCCTTGCTGCCAGCGATCGCCCATGATTCTCTGCTCTTAGCTAAATTACCGCACTCCCCATTCTATCGATCCTAACCCTCGGTTAGGATTTGCGCCTGCCCCGTTGCTTGCGCTCTGTCTCAAACCCTTAAGCAATAGCGAGGGCTTCCTCTAAAATGTGATCTCTGATGCAAAAATAAACGTTGATCCATTGGAATGTTGAGCTAGCAAGCTCAATCCCTGGATTAAGAGTCTATGAGACGAGTGTGTGATTCTGTTTTAAGAAGTGAGTGAGGTGTGAAATGAAACGCAAATGGGGACTTTCGGCAGCAGCGCTAGCAGTCACGGTCACGCTAAGTGCCTGCGGCGGCGGCGATACGGCCTCGAACGGATCTGCCCCTGGTGATGAAGCGGCGGGTGTCTCGGGTGGTAGCACCCTGCAAACAGTGCTCGATCGCGGTCAGCTTGTCTGCGGCGTCGATGGCGGTATTCCAGGATTTAGCTTTGTCGATGAGAGTGGCACCTATTCCGGGCTAGATGTAGATGTCTGCCGGGCTGTGGCTGCTGCCTTGTTTGACGATCCAGACGCAGTTGAGTATCGCCGCCTAGATTCAACTGAGCGCTTTACGGCCCTCTCCGGCGGCGAAGTGGATATGCTCTCACGCAACACAACCTGGACAATTAGCCGCGATACCTCTGTCGGTCTAGAGTTCGCGCCCACGACTTTCTACGATGGTCAGGGCATGATGGTGCGCACCGACAGCGACATTACTTCCCTAGAAGACTTTGCCGGTAGAGCGGTTTGCGTGGAAACGGGTACCACTACTGAGCTAAACCTGACTGACCAGATGCGCAGTCTCGGCGTTGAGTTTGAGCCGGTCGTTTTCCAGGATGCAGACGCAGCCTATGCGGCTTATTCTGAAGGCCGCTGTGAAGGGATGACTTCTGATAAATCGCAGCTCATTGCTCGGCGCAGTACCTTGCCAGAGCCAGAGGCCCATGAGCTGCTCGATGTCACCATGTCTAAAGAACCCCTCGGCCCGGTCACAGTCAACAATGATTCTGGCTGGTTTGACGCGGTGAAGTGGGTCACCTTCGGTCTAATTCAGGCAGAAGAGTTTGGCATTACCTCAGAGAACATCAGCGAGTTTGAGAATAGCGAGGATCCCAATATTGCCCGTTTCTTGGGTCAAGAAGGTACCCTTGGCTCTGACATGGGCTTGCCCAATGACTTCATGGCCCGGGCGATTACCCACGTGGGCAACTACGGTGAAATTTACGAGCGATCGCCCA
>JAAHIC010000768.1 GCA_010671965.1 Leptolyngbya sp. SIO4C5 | reverse complement strand
ATCTCCGCTCGACGGCGGGTCATTACCGCTTGAGGCTAACGACAGCCAGCCTTCTACCCCACTTGCCCCTGCTCACAACCAACCAACCTCATCCCCCTCACCTCTCCCATCTCCCTCACCTCCCCCATCTGCCTCACCTCCCCCATCTGCCTCATCCCCCTCACCTCCCCCATCTCCCGCCCCTGCCCAAGCCACCGCCGAGTTTTACTACAGCAAGCGCCGCTACACCAGCCGCATTATCACCTCTGGGCGATCGCGGGAACTGACTATTCACAACCCCGATGGTCACTTACTGATTGTGCAGCTCCCTGAAAGACAGGGCTTTTTAGCAGCGCCCAGTCAGCCACCGCAGCCCGTCGATTTGTCTGAGCCTCACTACTTTAATCTGGTACGGGCTGGACTCAGTGCCCTGGAAGTGAAGCAAAAGACTCAGCTCCTGCTGGAAAAGGATGAACTGCTCACGGATAAAAACAGCCAGATTGAAACGCTGACCTCTCAGATCTCTTTGCTAGAAGAGAAGATTAGTCAGCTCTCCACCGAACAGCAGCAACAGTTTCAGTCCCTGCAGGGAGAACTACAGCAGCAGGAAGCCGCCATTCAAGACCAAGAGGCTCACATTGCTAAGCTGCAGTCTCAGCTTGGTCAGGGGTCGATGCCGCTGGATCCCAAAGCGCTGCGGCAGGAAGTACGCTCTGCTGTGGGGGATACGGTTTGGTTTTGCCTACAGCCTAAGAGTCAAAAAGATCTCTATGTAGCCTACAAGCATCAAGCTCTCTTACACGCTGAGAAAAGTACAGCAGGCCCAGCCGACTATTCTGAAGCGGGACTGCGGCTCAGCTTTGCCGTAGAGCGAGAGGTGATTCAGCCCTTTTTTAGCGATTTGTACGAGTTTTTGCTAACGGAAGGTGGGCCGGAAATTGGCGGTTTACTGTTAAGGCCGCAAAAGAAACATACCTTAGGGACGCTGCCCTCGCTGCTGGCAGATCAGTGGCGATCGCTCAAAAGTGCAGCTCTCAAAAGTTCGTCCCAGGTGTCTGAAGCCGCTTTATATGGCAAAGGTACGGCCAGTTCTCCCATGAGCGGTACCGATCGCGATCGCCTGCAGCAGTTTCTGAACCAGTGGGATCACCCCATGAGTGAATGGTTACAGGAGCAGCCCGCCGCTGCCGCCGCCCACATCGATCAGGTTGCCAAGCTGCGCAACCTAGCGGCCCATGCTGAAAGCTACCTGCATCAGTGGCACTACGACCTACTGCAGGGTTTGGTACTCGGCGCAGAAGACAAGCCAGGACTGTTTCAGCTCATTTACGCGGCCTGATTGCCTCGACTCACAACCTCACGATTCCGCCGGATCGGTGAAAACCACTTCGTAGAGGTGATACTGGTTTTCCGCCAACCCTTCCCAATAAGGCTGTTCTGAACTGAAGCCTGGCTGTTTACGCAGTTCTTCAATTGTGTCGCGATCGCGCCACTGACCGTAATTAATCACCCGTAGACCATCTAAGCTGCGGTGAAAATTGGCTGAAATCAGGCCGTCAAACTGCATGGCTGGGCCAACATGCTCTTTGGCTAGCGCCACCATGCGGGGCTGGTTGTCTGGCACCATGCGGAATTCGGCGAAGTGAACAATATATTCCCCGGCCCGTATAGCTGGGGGGCCGACTCTAGACTCAGACACCACAATTTCGTAGACATGCTGATCCGGTTCTGAGACTGCTGCCAGCTTGCCTGTCAGCATTTGTCCGGCTCCGCTCAGCATAAAGCGCTCAAAATCCGCCTGAGACTGCCACTGGGCATATTCGGCCACCTTTACCCCGTCAAGGCTTTTATGCAAGCTGGTTGAAACATAGCCAGGCGCCTGCTGATAATCGCTCACCGCCTCGCGCAGGGTGTCGATTACCAGCGACTGCTGCGCCGCTAAAACCGGGTAAAGAGAAATGACGGCGATCGCCTGATTGTCTAGAGAAAGGGTTGGCATCTTACTGGCGTCCTCGCACAAACTGCAGCGTAATTTCTGCTACCCGCTGACCGTATGCCTTCGCCATATCTAGATCACCCTGGGGAGGCGCTCCCGGCGGATCAACCTGAAAGCTGGTTGCCATTGCCCCAGCAAAAGACCCCACTCGGTTCATCACCTCCGGCCCCGGTCCTTCGACGCTGTTCATCGAGTCTGGATCGGATGCCGCAGGCATCATGGCCGTTCCGACATAGATCATGCCGTGTTGCATAGCATTGATCATCAGCCCTACCAGGGTATTTAGCTTGTCGCCCGAAAAAGAGCTGGAATTGGTGAAAGCGCCCGCAATCTTATCTTTCCAGGCCAGCGAAAACCACTTTTTCGCCGCTACTTCCAAAAACTGCTTCATATCGGCAGACATGCTACCCATGTAAGTCGGACTGCCAAAAATCATCGCGTCTGCTTCGTCAAAATCGTCCAAACGGGCGATCGCCTCCTCAGCCGTAACAATTTCCGCCTCGATTCCGGCGACCCCTGCCGCCCCCTCATAGACAGCCTCCGCCTGCCGCTGGGTGTGACCGTACCCACTGTGATAAATCACAAATAGCTTGCTCATCGTGGTTCCTCAACAACCTTAGTAACGTCAACGTAGAAACACTATGCTGCTATTTGACATGGCGGCATAGTG
>JAAHIC010000767.1 GCA_010671965.1 Leptolyngbya sp. SIO4C5 | reverse complement strand
TAGCTAGAGAAATAGTTAAGGACTTAACATTCTTTAGCGATCGCTAAAGCTATTGCCTCACCTCATCCAGAATAGCGATCCTCTTATTGGTCAACTCAATCCTTCGCATAAGTTAATTATTTGGTTAAGGAGAAAGCTTTTTCCTTAACTATTTCTCTAGCTAGAGGTCATTTCTAGTACCGCTACCATTTTCCCCGCAATTTAGGCGGCCATGTAAAGCAATGTTTCATTGTTGACGTCAAAACGCTTTGCCGTCTTGACAGCATCTAAAAAAAGCCGCTATTGTGTCATTCATACCCGGGGACTCCTTATTTAAGAGCAATATGTCAGATAAGCAAAAGGTCACACTCTATATTTCTCCAGACCTGCATCGTCAATTAAGGGTTCGGTCTGCCCTTGATGGAGAGGCGATGTCTGCTATAGCTGAGCGGGCCCTTGATTTTTATCTCGCCCATTCTGAAGTCGTCGATAACATTTCGGACGGTCTTAATGGTCATAGCCATCAGGTTTACAGCTGTCCGCAATGCACCACCTCAGTTGTAGTGCGCGACGGGGACTTGGTTTCACTTGCCAGTCAGCCTACCGTCGAGGATGAAGGACTATCTGAGGCAGTGCAGGGCTTAGTATCGAGTTCTCCCAGTTCTCATTCTCCTGACGGTGGCGAGCTTGTTCCCTGCTGAAGACAGCAGATCAGGTAAGCGTTGACCCATTGGGCGGCTAAGGTTTCACTGAAGGTCGAAATATTTCGTATCTAGCCTGAGAGTTAATCAAATTTATTCGTAGTCTAGGCGTAACTGCTACTTACGTATCAGATTTTTCCAAAATTCTCAGCTAGGTTTTCAATTAGTTGGTATTGTCTCTAGGGGCGATGGTTATGAGAGAAGAACTTAGTGTTCTAGTAAAGGCCCAGTATCCTCTAATTTACTTAGTCACATTTGAAGAAGAGCGAGCTGAGCAAACCATCGCAGCCTTGGCGCAACAGCAGCGGCCTCAGCGACGGTTTTACACCTGGACAATGACCCACGGTATTGTGGAGCACGGTCAGCCTCGCACGGCTACCCAGCACAACAACACGGTTTCTCCCGAAGCCGCTGTGGAGTGGGTCATGCGGCAGCGCGAACCCGGCATCTACGTTTTCAAGGATTTGCATCCCTTTCGAGATTCTCCAGCCGTGACCCGCTGCCTGCGCGATGCGATTAGCAGCTTTCGCGGTTCTCAGAAAACCATCATCCTTATGTCTCCGGTTCAAGAAGTCCCCATTGAGCTAGAAAAGGAGATTGTTGTACTTGACTATCCGCTGCCCAGCATGTCGGAACTGAATCAGGTACTTTCCAAGGAGCTAGATCAGGCAAAGAGTACCAGCATATCCACCGAGGTACGAGAGAAACTGCTAAAAGCAGCCTTGGGACTCACTCGCGATGAAGCGGAGAAAGTCTACCGCAAGTCGCGCGTCATGACCGGCAAGCTCACTGAAGGCGAAGTTGATATTGTCCTTTCAGAGAAGAAGCAGCTCATTCGCCGCAATGGTATTCTAGAATACATTGAAGAGGATGAGACTATCGACTCCGTTGGCGGCATTGATATTCTCAAGCACTGGCTGCGGCAGCGTTCCAATGCTTTTTCGGAGCGGGCTAGAGAGTATGGTCTGCCTCAGCCCAAAGGACTTCTAATTCTGGGGGTTCCTGGCTGCGGTAAGTCATTAGTGGCAAAGACCACGGCACGGCTTTGGGGGTTACCCCTGCTGCGGCTAGACATGGGCCGGGTTTATGATGGCTCTATGGTGGGGCGATCGGAGGCCAACTTGCGCAATGCGCTGAAAACAGCGGAATCTATCTCTCCTACCCTACTGTTTATTGACGAGATTGATAAAGCGTTTGCGGGCGGAGCGGGTTCAGCTGACTCGGATGGCGGCACTTCCAGCCGTATATTTGGCTCATTCTTGACCTGGATGCAGGAAAAGACTTCCCCAGTCTTCGTCATTGCTACCGCTAACCGAGTTGAGCGACTACCGAGCGAATTCCTGCGCAAAGGGCGCTTTGACGAAATTTTCTTCGTCGATCTGCCCAATACTGAAGAGCGCAAGGAAATTTTTAGAATTCATCTGCAAAAGCGCCGTCGGGATATTTCACGCTTCGATCTCGACCAGCTCAGCAGCGTTTGTAAAGGCTTTTCGGGAGCAGAAATCGAGCAGGCCATTGTGGCCGCCATGTATGAGGCGTTTGCTCAAAACCGTGAGTTTACGCAGCTCGATATCATTGCAGCGATTAAATCGACGCTGCCGCTTTCGAAGACTATGGCAGAGCAGGTAACTGCCCTCCGGCAGTGGGCCAGTAAGCGGGCTCGCTCTGCAACTCCACCCGATGAACGGGAAGAACGCGAAATCGAATACAAGCGGATGGAGTTTTAACAGGCTTTCTCTCCTGCTCCCAACAGGAGGAAAGGCTAGCGCCAGCTAGCAGTTTGCGTCACTCAGTTCTACAGCTTTTAGCCAACGGCTGATGTGACTTGTATCAACTCTCAAACCTCGTTGTCTCTCTCAATTTCTCTACAGGAGGAAACAGAATGTCTCACTTTAGCACTTTACGCACCAAGATCACTGAGTCTGAGATTCTCAAGGCTTCTCTGCGGGATCTCGGCATTACGAGT
>JAAHIC010000766.1 GCA_010671965.1 Leptolyngbya sp. SIO4C5 | reverse complement strand
TGTGGATGCTGCCAGCGAATTAAAGCTTCAAAGCCAATAGTCGCTTTAGACAAAGGTTCGATTGTTGGCTTTGAAGCTTTAATTCGCTGGCAGCATCCACAGCAGGGACTTGTTTTACCAGACAAGTTTATTAAAATCGCCGAAGAAACAGGGCTAATTTTACCCATTGGGGAGTGGATAATCTTCGAAGCCTGTCGGCAACTCTATGAATGGCAGCAGGTAATGCCGCAGGCAGAAGCCTTAACGATGAACGTCAACCTGTCTAGCAAGCAGTTTAATAGCCCCCATTTGGCAAAGCAAATAGAGCGAGCCTTGCACCAAACCTGCCTCAAGCCTGAGCGCCTCAAGTTAGAGATTACTGAAGGCGTGCTCATGGAGAATACCCAGCTTTCCAAAAGCACATTGTTTCAGCTTAGGGATTTAGGTCTACAGATTTGTATTGATGACTTTGGCACCGGCTATTCCTCTCTGAGCTATTTGCATCGGTTTCCCATCAACGCGCTCAAGGTCGATCGCTCCTTCATCGGCGTCATGGATACAAATGACGAGAACTCAGGCATAGTCATTACGCAAACCATCACCACACTGGCTCACCACCTGGGCGTAGATGTAGTCGCAGAGGGTATTGAGACAGCTAAACAGCTTGACTTAGCGAGAACCTTTCGCTGTCAGTACGGTCAGGGCTACTTCTTTTCAAAACCAGTCGATCAGCAGCAGGCTCAAGCCCTGATCGCTCGCAATCCCAGGTGGTAAAAGACAGCTTAATACTAAGCCTTAGCTTGGTTGTAAATTGCCTCGTTGGCCTTGACCGACTTTCCTAAGTCCACCACCGGGTTAGGATAGTCAACCCCAAGCTGCAGGTGGAAGCGCTTTTGCTCTGCTGGTTTTAGCTGATAAGGTTCATGCACTTTTGGGGCGGGAACATCACTGAGTTCAGGTAGCCAGTGCTTCACATATTGGCCTTCTGGATCGTAATCTTTAGCCTGCTTGGGGATATTAAAATAGCGGAATCCTCTGGCATCGTTACCGACTCCTGCCGTATAGTTCCAGTTACCGTAGTTGCTGCAAACGTCGTAGTCAATTAGCTTTGACTCGAACCACTCAGCCCCCATACGCCAATCAATGCCCAAGTTTTTGGTCAGAAAGCTGGCAACGTTTTGACGGCCTCGATTTGACATGAAGCCCGTTCGGTTCAGTTCTTGCATGTTGGCATCAACTAAAGGAAATCCGGTCTGTCCCTGCCGCCAGCGTTCAAATCGCTCACCATCCTGCTTCCACTCAATTTCAAGACCGCGAATGCCAGAGGCCCGAAAAATGCGATCGCCATATTTAACGCAAACAAAGCGAAAATAATCGCGCCAAAGCAGCTCAAAAATCAGCCAGTAAGTAGAATTATTCTTGACCCGCTCCGCTTCATACTGCTGCACCGCCTCATAGATGCGCCGGGGCGAAAGGCAGCCCATCGCCAGCCAGGGTGAAAATTTAGAGGAGTAGTCAGCTCCCAACATGCCGTTGCGGGTTTGCTTATAGTCTTTGAGACAGTCAGCCTGCCAAAAATAATGCTGCAATCTTTCCAAGCCTGCCGTTTCGCCCCCCTTAAATTCGATTACCGCCCGCGAATCAGCCTGAGGCGGCTCTAGGGCGAAGGATGCCAAAGTTGGCAGCTTACCTGGATCTAGCTCTCTCGGCAGTTTGGGCACGGCTTCGGGCGTCGCGAAAGTGGGATAGACGGCCCAGCTTTTCTCAACCTGTTTGCGAAACGTGGTGAAAACATCCGGTAGCTGCTCTGGATCGAACGGCAAATCATCAATGTGAACCAGGGTAGATCCCCAAAACACTTCTGATTCTACGCCTAGCTGGTCTAAAGCTGTCTCCAGCGCCGTTTCGACTGCCACCTCTTCCGCGGTCACTTCTTCGTGCCAGTAAACTGCGTCAACGCTCAGCTCTTTGACTAGCTGCGGAATCACTCGCTCAGGATGACCTTGGCGGATGACCAAGTTGCTGCCGATCGCCTTTAGCGATCGCCTGAGAGCAGCGACGCTTTCTAACAAGAACTGGAGCCGGAAGGCTCCTGTTTTGGGAAAGCCAAAAGAAGTTTCAGCAAACTGCCTCGGATCAAAGCAGTAAAGCGGGATGACTTGAGCCTGCTTTTGGAGTGCTTGATTGATTGGTTCGTGATCGTGAATACGCAGATCGTTGCGATACCAGACAAGAATACGCATTGAGCGAGGTTAGCAAGGCTTTGTGAATCAGCCTTAGCATTTTAAAGAAAAGCTAACGAAACTGACTAGGTGACGCCCGATGGATTTTAAAACCGTCAGCCAGACGCTGCCTCAATACTTTTGTCCCCCTTCGTGGCTTCAAGTCTTGACCACCAGAAGGGCTATTCATGAAAATCTGAGCGCTGTTGCGAAAGCTAGAGCTTTAGGTCAATAGTTTTCAAGCATTGAGCTGAGGGTTGCTGGAGGTATCCACTGCCTGTCCTAAAACTGTCCTCAGCTTTGGCTGATGATCAAGCGACGACAGCGGCAACTGGCCCGGACCTAAAACCTGCCAGCCCGCTCCTAAAGGAGCCACCCGCGCCCCTCACTGCCCTAAACGAAATCCAGCAGCAGCGTCTTTAGGAAATCT
>JAAHIC010000765.1 GCA_010671965.1 Leptolyngbya sp. SIO4C5 | reverse complement strand
GGCGATCGCTTCGCGGCTGCGATCGCCCTCTGCGAAAAACTAACCCTACATCCGGACTTAGAAACCCGCAAGCAGGCCAAGCGGCTGCTGTATATTCTTAAAGCACCCAAACTCAAAGCCCGTCCGGAGTGGCTGAGCGAAATCCCAGACTTGGGCGCTATCGACGAAAAAGATCGCGATGCGATGCCTAATCTTAGCCGCTATGGGCAAACTAGCATCCCCGTCAAGAAAAAGAAGCCTCAGCCCCAGCCGGAACCTTTGGATCTCAGTCAGGTGAACACGCAGGATAATTTATTTCTCTGGGTGGCACTAGGAGCGGCAGCGCTGGTTGTCGGTGGGCTGGTTTGGTGGGGGTAGGAGGATAGGAGAGGTAGGGAAGGCGAGGAGATGGGGAAGATGTGGCGGCGGTGGTGGTTAGCGGCATGTTTAGGGCTGATGGCGCTGTTGCTGTCGGGGTGTTTTCAGTCGGGGATTGATATTCGCTTTGATAGCCAGACTCACGGGATGATCAGCCAGCAAGTCCGGCTAGAGGAACGGTTTACCCGGCTGAGTGCAGCCCAGGTGCAGCAGTGGTTTGATCAGGTGGCGCAGCAGGCGCGATCGCTAGGAGGGTCTGCCCAGCACAATGCCCTAGAAACCTGGCAGATTAAGGTGCCGTTTAATAATGGCGCAGAGCTGGTAGACAAGTTCAACCGGCTGATGGCGGCTGAGACGAGTGGACTGCTCGCTGAGGTACTGGGAACTGCTGCAGTGCGATCGCAGCTCAGCCTGTCGCAGAATAACCTGATATTTGCCCTACGTAATCACCTGAACTGGGATTTGGATCTACGGGCAGTTGAAGCAGCTCAGCCCACAGGCGGCGTTTTATCTAACATTGAGCCTTTAGACCTGCGCTTCAGCCTGACGACACCCTGGGGCATTAAGAGCCTGACTGCTCAACCTGGCGAAATTTTGCAATCGGGGCGATCGCTGCAGCTCGGCCAGCTTAACCAGATTGAAGCCGTCTTCTGGGTGCCCAGCCCAATTGGCATAGGTGCGGCGGCGATCGCACTGCTGGTGCTGATCGGCTGGTTTGTGCGCCATCGGGTTCTAGGTCCCTGAGGCCAAAACCTATAAAATCGTCAGCTGCTGCTCTCCTAGGGATAGGCTATTGGCCTGCACCTCATAGCCCAGGTGCCGACAGGCCGCAGGCGTCACCACCCGACCGCGCGGCGTCCGCTGCAGATAGCCAATTTGCATCAGATACGGCTCATACACTTCTTCAATTGTCTGGGCATCCTCGCCAGTAGCCGCCGCCATTGTGTCTAGCCCCACCGGGCCACCGCTGAAATTTTCAATCATCACGGTTAGCAAACGCCGATCCGTCCAGTCCAACCCGCAGGGATCAACGTTAAAGAGCTGCAGCGCTTCCGCCGCGATGTCCTCAGTAATCGCGCCGGAGGCTTTTACCTGCACATAGTCCCGCACCCGCTTCAGCAGGCGATTGGCAATTCGCGGCGTCCCCCGCGATCGCCGGGCAATTTCTCTAGCGCCGCATTCCACAATTTCTGTGCTTAAGACCTTGGCCGTGCGCAGCACAATTTCGCTTAGCTCATCAATTTCGTAAAATCGCAGCCGCTGCACCAAACCAAAGCGATCGCGCAGGGGGGAGGTCAACGCCCCTACCCGCGTGGTCGCACCGACTAGGGTGAAGGGCTGTAGCGGAATACTGCGGGTGCGGGCGCTCTGCCCTTTGCCGATAGTGATATCTAGCCGCGCATCTTCCATCGCCGGATACAAAATCTCCTCTGTTACCCGTGGCAGGCGGTGAATCTCATCAATAAACAGCACGTCCCCCGGACGCAGATTCACCAGCAGCCCCACAATATCGCGCGGACGCTCTAGAGCCGGGGCAGTGGTGATTTTGCAGCTTACCCCCATTTCCTGCGCCAGAATCAGGGCCATTGTGGTTTTGCCCAAGCCGGGAGGGCCGTAGAGCAGGAGGTGATCAAGGGGTTCCTGGCGCGACTGAGCCGCTTTAATCGCAATGTCGAGGACTTCCTTGAGTGCCTTTTGGCCGATGTAGTCAGCAAACTGGTGGGGCCTGAGGCCCTCTTCCTGACGAGGAGTTTCTTCCCCGGTGCGTTCTCCAGACAGCGGCGATGGCGTATCAGCACTGGGCGATCGCGCTTTGTCCCCTGGCAACGGGGATGAATTTGGCTCTGGCTGCTGAGAAGAGATAATGGCCATCGGCTCAAGGCAGCATCAAGAAACAGCTATAGGGCAAATGTACTCATAAGTCGGCCATCTTGCAACTGCAGCCGCCCCTAGCGCAGTAAAAATTGACTTCTAGACGCCGCTGATTTCGAGTAAGTCTGTCAGCGTGGGACAGTAAGGCTCCAGCCCCAGGGTAGCCGGATTGACCGGATCTTGATAGGTAAAATGGCGGTAGCGCAGGCAGAAGCGATCCCAGTCGGCCATGCGAATATGAAATACCGAAATTAGCACGTTGGCTAGGCCCAAAGACAGCGGCAGCCGAATGCAGATGTGCTGGTTCAGTAGCCCACCGGCCCACCAACGGGAACGGCCGAACCAAGCGCGGCCCAGCCGTCCTGGTACGTGCCGATGAAGTTCAGTGCGCCACCACCGCCCATGGTGAAGTCGCCGCCGACGATCAACTCGTCGCC
>JAAHIC010000764.1 GCA_010671965.1 Leptolyngbya sp. SIO4C5 | reverse complement strand
CAGCTGTTCAATCCTATCTGCTCGTAACGCCGCAAACGCTGGTGTTTTGCCTCTTTCTGTTATTTCCCATTGCCATGATTGCCGTTGTCAGTTTTTGGCAGTTCAACGGCTATGCTATGGTGCCAGCCTTTTCACTGGAAAACTACCTCAGCATTTTGCAGTCAGAGGTGACACTGAAGACCTATCTCAACACGTTCAAGTTTGTCTCCTTGGTCTGGCTATTTACCCTGCTGATTGGCTATCCGGTGGCTTACTTTCTTTCCTTTTATGTCGAGGGGCTACGGTGGCAGGTCATTCTATTTCTGATCTGCACCATTCCGTTTTGGACATCCAATATTATTCGCATGATTTCTTGGGTGCCGCTTTTGGGTAAAGAGGGGTTAGTGAATCAGCTCTTGCTGCAGTTTGGCTTAGTAAACCAGCCCTTGGAATTTTTGCTCTACTCAGACTTTGCGGTGGTGCTGGGTATGGTGCATCTCTACATCATTTTTATGATTGCGCCGATTTTTAACAGCCTGATGCGAATTGATCGAACCTTGATTACGGCGGCCCAGGATATGGGCGCTTCAGGACGGCAGACTTTTCAAGAGGTGATTTTGCCGCTTTCAGCGCCTGGAATTGCCATCGGCTCTATTTTCGTCGTGACTCTGGTAATGGGAGAATTCGTCACGGTGCGGCTGATGGGGGGCGGTCAGGCAGCCTCCATTGGCAAGCTCATTCAAACGCAAATCGGCAGTCTGCAATATCCGCTGGCCGCCGCCAATGCTATTTTGTTGCTGCTGGTGACGCTGCTGCTGGTGGTTTCAATTTTGCGCGTCGTTGATATTCGTCAAGAGCTGTAAGGCAGTTAAGGAGCTATTTCAAGTGGGCCACAAGCGATCGCCTATGTTTTATCTGCTGGCAGCTTTTTTCGGGCTGTTTGTGCTGTTTCTCTACGGCCCGATGATCACCATCTTTATTCTGTCACTGCAGGGGCCAGAGGGTACCCTGACCTTTCCGGTAAGAAGCTTTGGTTTCTACTGGCTGGGTCAGGTTTTTCAAGAACAGCGCGTCGGTAACTTTATTGAGCCGTTTCAGCGATCGCTGCTGCTAGGCGCTTTAGTCATGCTGCTGTCAGTGAGCTGTGCGGTGATGGCAAGCTTGGCGTTTCGGCGGCGCTTTAAAGGGGCAACACCTGTGTTTTACCTGACGATTTCTAGCCTGATTGTGCCCAGTATCTTGATCTCGTTGGGGATCGGCGTTGTCTTTCAGATTTTTGGCATTGCCACCAACTGGTTTACATCGGGGCTGGGAGCGCATCTTACCTGGACGCTCCCCATTGCCTTTTTAATTATGATTGGCGTTTTCAACCGCTTTAATCCCACCTATGAAGAAGCCGCACGGGACTTGGGAGCAAACGGCCTGACCACCTTTGGCGAAATCGTCCTGCCGCTGATCGCACCTAGCATGGTAGGCGTCGGTCTGCTGTGCTTCACCCTTTCCTACGATGAATTTACCCGCACCTCGCTCATCTCTGGGCAATACAATACCCTGCCGCTAGAAATCTTCGGCATGACCACTAATGTCACCTCGCCGGCCCTCTACGCCGTCGGGACCCTGACCACGCTCTTTTCCTTCTCAATGATTCTAATTGCCTTTATCGGCTATAGCCTCTATTCCCGTCGTCAGCGACAATAGAACTGCAAATTGAGCAAATAGGTTTATGGCGTCGCAGTGGGAACGGTTATTTCAGAACGAAGGGGTTTGGCAAGGATCGTTTACGCGATTTTCGCCAACCGGAGAGGCGCTGGAAGAGATTGATAGCGTCGTCTCCCTTACCGGAATTAACCAAGGCGAAACCATGCGTCAGACAGTCCGGAAGCTACCTGCTGATGACGCTCCTAACGAACAGGTCTACGAGTATCGCACCCTGGGTAAGGGCGTTTTGTTTTTTGAAAACGGTGCTTTTTCTCAAGGTTCAATTCAGTGGGGGCCATTTTCTGAATTCGGCGCCGAACTGGGACTCATCTGGGGCGATCGCCGCCTGCGCCTCGTCCAAATTTTCGGCCAGGATAACCAGCTGCGGCAGCTCACGCTTATTCGAGAAGCGCGGGCAGGCTCAGATGCGCCTGAGCGACCTCCCCTGACAGTTGACGATCTGTTGGGTACCTGGCGCGGCGAAGCTGTGACGCTCTACCCCGACCTGCGCCCCGACGATACCTATCAGACTCAGCTCAAAATTGAACGAACTAGCGGCGATCGCCTGCGGCAAAGCCTTCAAATTGGCAAAAGACCCCAGCTAATTGAATCTACCGGCCAGATTCAAGGCTCACTGATTCAGTTTGAACAAGGCGGGCGGGTTTTGTGTCTGCCAGATGGCGCTTCTGCAACGGGGCCAAGCACGATTCAGCCTCGTACCCCTCTATTTTTGGAGGTGGGCTGGCTGATAGAACCCGGCTTGCGCCAGCGGATGATTCGTTATTACGATGAGAAAGGCGGGTGGGTCAGCCTCACGCTGGTAACAGAGCGGCGAGATACGTAGTTTCTCTCTGTTGCAGGCTTATCAGCCTGCATACACTGAAAAAAATAGTCTTTTCCACTTGGGCATTTTATGGGGTACGGTCAGGGCTTTTCTCAGCATCTCAACCAGCTATGGCACCGCAAACTTTACCTAATACTGCAAAAGCTAGGA
>JAAHIC010000763.1 GCA_010671965.1 Leptolyngbya sp. SIO4C5 | reverse complement strand
ATCTTGACGCTGCAAGGGCAAAGACTGGTTCATGGTTTGATCAATACTGTTGCCTAAAGACAAGGCTAGGTGGGCAATACTCAAGGTGCGATGCAAGGTCAGTGAAAACAGCAGATAGCGATCGCTGGCCGTTAAATCAGGTAGCTGGGTAAAGGCTAGCTTTTTGAGAATGACAGAATTGCTTTCACTAACTGGCTCTGATCTGGACTCGGCTTCCTGATAGCCGAGCGATCGCAGCCACAGAGCGGCTGCTACTTGGCTAATGCCGCCAGCTGCCGTCGCCAGAGTTTCAAAATACTGCTGCTCTGTTGGGGAGGCCCATTGCTCTGAGACTTCATCGCCAGCGGCGGCGGGCTTCTCTGAGTCAGCCTGTTCTGCCGTCTTGAAGGTGTGGTCTACACTGGCCTCTAAGGGAGAAAGCCACTGCTTGAGCGCTAAGCCATCCAGCTTAGGGACCCTAAATATCTGCTTAAAGTAGGCTTGAATATGGCAGACACTGTCAAGGTAGCGCCAAGCCCACTGGTTGCAGCTCAATACCCAAAAATGGTTGCGATCGCTCGTGACGGCATCCCTGAGATAGTCAATCCCCGCCAGCCCGTCTGCACACCGCAGAAAACACTGGTCTAGGCTAGGTAAAACAATCACCTGTCCCGGTTCATCACCTGCTTGAACGGTTTCTACCGCCTGGGTCAGCTTCTCCACCATCACCGTGTAGTCCGGCGGACGCTCAGCCCAATCTGACAGCAGCGCCACCGCTGCCCAGTCACCCTGCTCTAGGATCCAACGGCGATATTTTTCTAACGGCTCGGTTGGCTCGGTGATGATAACGAGATGGTTGGGGACTTGTGGGTCTGAGCGCCACTGCTGAAGGGCCTCATCCACCTGCGATCGCAGGGCGTCTTGATATGTTTGTGGCAGGGATAGATCTGCAATCGCGAGGGAAAATTTCTGGGCGATCGCAGCGGGCAAAGGAACCGTTGCTAAAATAGAACCCGTCGTTTCTGAGTCAGTCACCTCCAGGCCGTCAGTCGATGAGGCCGAAGTCAGCCAGCGCCGTATTGGCTGCCATGAACGGCTTATGGCACTAAACATAGCCTTTCTCATGGGCTAGTCCTGCTGCAGCTTGGCTTGCTGCTGATGCATTTGCGCTTCCAGTCCAGGCGGAGCGTTGCGAAACAGCAGGGTGTAAATCTCGGTGGGCATCTCTACATCAGCCTGCTGCAGGGCTTCCTTGATGGCCTGAGCCACGTCAGAAGTGGTGCCTAAAAACTCGCCTCGGCGCGAATCGACCCAGAAAAGCACCTCCAGGTTAACGGTGCTAGCTGCCAGTTCCTGCACTAAAACTTCAACCGGAAACTCAGGGGTAACGCCTTTAATCTGGCGAGCAGCGGTGATCATAATTTGCTTGGCGCGGGCCACATCAGCGTCGTAGTCAATGCCGACAACGACAGAGCTACGGCGCTGGGTCGAAGCCGTATTGTTAGTGATACTGGCCTGAAAGACTTCCTGATTGGGAATATAAACCATGCGCCCGTCGTAGGTTTTGAGGGTAGTGGCTCGTAGCTGGATCTGCGTGATGGTGCCTTCGTAATCGGCAATCATCACCTGGTCTCCTAGCCGGAAAGGGCGAGCGGCCAGCAGAATCACGCCGGAGATATAGTTGCTCAACACGTCTTTCAGGCTAAAACCAATGGCCACACTGGTCAGCCCCAGCGCCCCCAACAGCGCCCCAAAGTTTAGTCCCATGACCCCCAGCGCAATGATCGAGCCAATGACCCAAACGCCGCCGTAGCCTAGTCGGCCTACTAGGACTTCTGTGCTGCGATCGCCTTCTGTCTGCTGCGCCCAGCGAAAGGCGCCGTAGCGAACTCCGCCAGCGACAGCCCAGGTAATTAAAACGATAATGAAAGCCCCGATAAAAGCGGGCAGGCGATCGATAGTATCACGCCCTAGATCCCGCAAAGTGGTGTTAATCCGCTGAGCCACATCAATGGCCAGGGGCGGCTTATTGAGCGCCTGCGTTAGCTGCTCAGCCCAGCGCTGAGCCAAAGCCTCCAGCGGCAGCCCAAAATCGTCGGCATCCTGCTGGGTAATCGTCATCAAGATTCGATTGTTGAGTCTTAAGGTCGCTAACGTCCCCTCTGCATTCAGCTCGGCTTCTACCTGACCAGGGCTTTCGGCATTTTGCACAATACTGGCAATGCGCCGATTAATAATCTGAGCGCGCTGCCTAGCACCAATATCGGCCAGCCCGCCCAGCTGAAAAATCGGACGGCCCCGAACCACAACGTCAGCGAAATACAGTCCATCATCTTGTTGAGAGCCTGTATCTTCTGCCGGTGCAGCCAGCTCGCTGGCTTCAGGTTCTGACTGAGCCTGCAGGGGAATAGGAATTGATATCCAGAAGCTGCTAACTACAATTAAGAATAACCATCGACAATACTGTCGCAAAGCCGAGGACTGAGTCACTATCTTTAAATATGAATAAATTCAATCTAATTCAGCGTAAATCTATTTGTTTGTTTACACAAGAAAGGGAGGCAACAACAGTTACCTCCCTCTCGTCAAAAAGCGATTAAGCTAACTAACTGTAAATTAGTCAATTGCTTTTTTAACGTTATCCTTAACGTCTTCCTTAGCGTGCTGGGCTTGGGCCTCGACCTGCTTGGATTTACCTTC
>JAAHIC010000762.1 GCA_010671965.1 Leptolyngbya sp. SIO4C5 | reverse complement strand
AACCAGAACGAATATCTGAAGGTCAGATATTCATTAGCTCTTATCCTATCTTTTTGCCTGAGCTTCTGCAGACAGCCTTGGCATAATTTCTCAGAGCTAGGCAGTCGGCTCTAGCTGGCGCAAGCGGCTACAAGGCTACTCTGCAGGAAAGAACTCCTTCCCCCTCGGCAAGCTGCAAAATGTTAGCAATCCTACAAAATTTGAAGTTTAGTAATGGCGATCGCCCCCTTTTCCCGGCCTAATGACTATGCCGCTGCAGGAGCTGAGTCAAGAAAGTTGCGGCTGTCGCAGTCGATCGCTGCTCTATCCCCAAATCATCTGACTCAGTTTGCCAGCCAGTGACCTGGCTGGGCGATCGCCAAAGCTGATGGTGGCTCACAGACGGATCGGCATAGAAACTGCGGCTCCCTTTTCCTAATAAAGCAGAACTCCAGTGGGTGAAATAGTCATGACTGAGCCGATAGACCGGAAATTCAGCGGCTAGAGCCACGCCCCAGCCATCTACCGCAATCACGGCCTCAACCCTGCCGCCCCGGTGATAGTGCCAGGCCAAGGCTGCTCCCATAGCGGCGACTACGCCAGCGCTAAAGCCTAAAAAGATTAGGTTTGCTTGGTGAGGCTGTCGAATCTGCTGCTGCAAAAACTGCAGTGTAAAAAAAGGAGAAAAAGACCAAATCCCGACTTGGGGACACAAAAGTATTTGGAGTGGTAGAGGCGGCAGGAAAGCGTCAATTTCAGTCAGCAAGCTTCGCGTTAGGTCAGAAGAATGTATTCCTGGGCAAATAATTAAGTAGTTTTGAGAAGCGTTTGACGATGCTGGCATATTTTCTGCAACTGATAGCTGAAGTGGGGTCATTACTGATTACATTCCATAGTTTTTGAGACAGTAAGACTGCGCTTAAATTTAAGGCATGAAAAGTTGAAAAATTGATTGAAAAAACCAAACCAACCAGCAAAACTTGAAAAGTTATAAGAATTTGTCAAAGCAAATATTAGCCATCCCAACTAGCTCAGGCAGGTAGGTTTCTTTTCAGGACTGTTTCATTCCCTAAAACAACCCTGGGTTTCTGTTTGCCTTCCTATAACTAATTTAAGTGCTTTTCGTTGAGGGCGCTTGATATACGGTATTTTTAGACTATTCCAACAAGTCTCCGTGGAGAAAAGGTTTTGCAGCAGCGAGTATCTACTGGCATTGTAGGGTTAGACGAAGTTCTTCACGGCGGCTTGATTACAAACAGGGCCTATCTACTTCGTGGCGGCCCTGGAACTGGCAAGACAACGGTAGGTATTCACTTTTTAGCCGAAGGAGCTACTAGGCAGGAAAAAGTGCTCTTTATCACTCTCAGTGAATCTGAGCTGCAAATCCGCCAAAATGCCGACTATCTGGGGATAGATTTAACCGGAATTGAGTTTTTAGATCTCAGCCCGACACCAGACTTTTTTGCAGAGTCGCAGTCCTACGATATTTTCTCTCCAGCCGATGTCGAGCGGGAGCCGACCACGCAAAAAATTATAGAATGCATTGAATCTCTTCGACCTTCCCGCATCTTTTTAGATTCGATCACCCAGTTCCGCTATCTATCAACTGACGAATTTCAGTTTCATAAGCAAGCGCTTTCCTTTATTCGCTATCTCACTCAAAACAGTGCCACGGTTCTGTTTACTTCGGAAGGGAGTCAAAGCGCCCCGGATGACGATCTCAAGTTTATGAGTGATGGCGTTTTAAGCCTTAGCTATGAACACGATGAACGTCTGCTAGCGGTTACTAAATTTCGCGGTTCTGATTTTGCCGATGGCAAACATTCCTTGCGATTGACATCTAGCGGCATGGCCGTTTTTCCGCAACTGCGTCCGGTGACGTTTCAGCGTAAGTTTCAGCCCGATGTCATTTCCTCCGGCGTTCCTGAACTGGATGAACTGATGCATGGAGGTATTGAACGAGGAGCGATTACGATCATAACGGGGCCAACCGGAGTTGGCAAAACTACTCTGGGCCTGCAGTTTATGAAGGAAGCGGCAGGTCGAGGAGAACGCTCAGTTGTCTATACGTTTGAAGAAGCGACAGAAACCATTCTGCACCGCTGCGAGAGCGTCAACATTCCGGTGCGGGCCATGCTAAATCGAGGCACTTTGTCGATTGTGGAAATTGAGGCACTGCTTTATTCCCCTGACGAGTTTGCTCAGCTCGTGCGGCGGGAAGTGGAACAGTATCAAACGCGAATTGTGATGATCGATAGCCTATCAGGCTACGAGCTTTCTATTCGCAGTGGCAGCATTGTGCGGCATGTTCATGCTTTGTGCAGGTATTTGCAAAATATGGGGGTGGCCGCTTTGCTGGTCAATGAGGTAGAGGATATTATGGGCGGAACTTTCCGGGCTACCAATATGGGCGTTAGCTACCTAGCGGACAACATTGTTTTTCTGCGTCACTTAGAAATAAAAGGCGAGTTGCGCAAAGCGATTGGTGTACTGAAAAAGCGGCTCTCAGGTTTTGAGCGAACGCTACGAGAGGTCGAAATTACGCGATACGGGATCAAGGTAGGGGCCCCGCTGAGCACGCTGCGGAATATCCTAAGCGGCGCGCCGGACTGGATTGATGGCCCTAATTCACGCTAGTGGTGCCCTAAGAAATTGCTTGTAATCTTAAGTCTGGCCTGCAACTCTCGCAATCAAAATCTGC
>JAAHIC010000761.1 GCA_010671965.1 Leptolyngbya sp. SIO4C5 | reverse complement strand
GGTCACGGCGAAAGCGAAGAGCATAGCCATGCTGAGGAGGAAGCCCACGGCGAAGGGGAAGCTCACGGTCACGCTCATGGTGAATTCGATCCTCATGTTTGGTTAGATCCCAAGCGGGCGATCGAACAGGTGGAAACCATTCGAGATGGGCTTCCTCCTCAGCATGGCTATGCTCTTCGCTTTCGCCGTGACCATGCTCTTCCCCTTCGCTGTGACCATGACTATGACCCTGTTCTGCGTCGGTGGCAAGCGTAGCAATACCTTCGCTGGAGTCAATAATGGCCAGGTCTGCGTTTTCGGCATTTGCGATCAAGTCATCTAGAAAAAACTCGATTTCCAGACCATTTTTCACCAACACATCAGCAGCGGCGATCGCCTGAGCGTCACCGGGTTTGGCCTGATACTCGTGGGGGCCGACGTTTGTGGGCAGCAGTTGCACGACCTCAGCGCGATCGCCCGCTACGGCAGTGGTGAACTGCGTGATGGGCAGAATGGTCGTCACCACCTGCAACGGATCTTCTGGAGCAGCTACTTCCGCATCAGTCGCCTCTGAGGATTCTGCTTCGCCAGTGGGAGCGCTAGTAGCGCAACTGCCCAGACCAAGGGCGATCGCCACCGAGGATGCCAGCAGTAGAGCGGTTCGAGAAGGAAAGAGTTGGGGCATGGAGCACTCTCCTAAAAGGCTTGAAAGAACTAACCTGGTTTTTTGATAATGATTATCGTTCTAGTCCGTTTCAACATGCTAGAGGTTCACCCCCTGTCTGTCAATTGTTAACCAAACCCCTGGCCCTGAGTGCCATAGCGTACTGTCCGGAAACTGACGGCATTGGTGTAAGGGCTGTACAGGGTGTAGGTTGCCTTTGCCGGTTCTTTGCCGATACTGCCGACACCGACAACCTGGCGATCGCGCACGGTCTGGGTCATCGTCTGCGCTGGGCTATCCAGCGTCATCACGGTAGAGGTCACTGCCCCTGCCGGAATTTGCAGATGAAAGGTCTGTCCAGATCGCCCACAGAACAGTGTGTTTGCATCTGCCCGCAGCAGTCGATCCAGCAGTTGCATTGGCGGCGTTTCCGGCGTCAGCACATCATGGCACCCTACTGTACTGCCGTGAATCAGCAGGCAATCCAACTCAAAAAAGCCAAAATCTAGCGACCTGAGCCACTGCACCGTTTGCCGCGATACCGATTTCCAAAGGCGTTCAATCCCTTCTGGGCCGAACTGCTCTGACAATGCTGTCGCCTTTGGATCACTGCCCAGTCCATACAAATTGAAACACTGCTCCTCCCACCAGCCGGTGCAGACCTGCGGCGTGAGTTCATGCTCACGGGGCTGACGCACCCGCTGCACCAACGCTTCACATTGTAGATGGGGACCAACGAGATCGCCCAGAATGTATAGCGCTTCAACCTGGTAGCGGACTCGCTTGAGGTCAGCGAGCACTACTTCATAGGCAGAAAGGTTGCCGTTGATGCCGGAGAGAATAGCCCAGTAGGTCATGGGTGGATGGGTGGATGGGTGGATGGGTGGATGAGTAGGTGGATGGGTGGATGAGTAGGGGTAGCTTAGTCCTAATCTCCTACTCCCTACTCCCTCGCTTTCCTCTACCTCTCACAAACATGGCTAGGATCATCGGCTTTTTCGGCATACTCCAACCCCTTTGAAAGTCGCCAGGCAAAAACAGCAGGGAGTCCTTTTTCAAGGATGGCGGCGCAGGTTTTGGTGTAGTCGTATTCGATTTCGCGGAGTTCAGCTTGTTGGGTATCGGGGTTGTAGATGACGTAGGTAGCGCTGGGGCGACCGTGGCGGGGTTCGCCAACGGAACCAGCATTGATGATGCGCTTGAGAGCGGGTAGAGGGGTAGCGGAATGGGTGGATGGAGGGGCTTCGGCGTGAGCGCTCAGCCGAACGGTAGATGAAGAAGCAACTTTAAGGGTGAGGTGGCTATTCTCTAAGTTACGCACGTAGGGAACGTGGGTGTGACCGCAGAAGAGAGTATCGGCTCCGGTGGCAAGGACTCGTTCCATCGCAATGAAGGCGCTGGTATCGGGCAGCAGGTATTCGTGCTGGCTGTGAGGACTGCCGTGGACGAAGCACAGAGTGTCCTGATGCAAAGTTAGGGGCAGACTGGCTAGATAGGCACGGGTCTCGGGAGTGACTTCCCGGTTGGTCCACTCATGGGCCAGACGACCACGGTTTTCTGCCAGCAGAGAGGGATAGCTGCACTCACAGGCATTTAGCCCGTCAACGATGTCTTCATCCCAACAGCCTTGACAGGTAGGAATCTCTAGTTCGCGAATGCGGACAACGACTTCGTTAGGATAAGGCCCATAACCCACTAGATCGCCGAGGCAGTAAATCTGGTCAACGTCCTGCCGGTCAATATCCTGCAGAACAGCTGCCAACGCTTCCAGATTGCCGTGGATACAGGACAGCACTGCAATGTTCATGACGCCTCCAGGGAAAGTGAAATTTTCAACGTAGCTTGGTGAGCGGCAAGCAGAGAGTCAGACAAGTAGCAGTCTTTGAGGGTGGCAGCGATCGCCCCTTCATCCGGCTCTGTCGCAAAAAGAAGATGAGGGTATGAAGACCCTCTTTCTTATCTATTTTTATACAGCGATGCCAAAAATTTGGTGGATGAAAGAGATCTGTCGTGTCACATCATCTCTATCGACATTTTGG
>JAAHIC010000760.1 GCA_010671965.1 Leptolyngbya sp. SIO4C5 | reverse complement strand
CCGCTCTAGGTCAAACTCAGCCTGAGACAGGGTAGGAAAGCGCAGAATCTTACCGGCCAGCGCCAGCATCTCGGCGAAGTCGTCTGAAACCGTCTTGAGGCTGAGCAGGCTGTAGTCGGCAGAGGCATCAGTGCCCAAACTGGCGCCCACCGATTCCACCTGCTCGGCAATGTCCATCGAGCTAAGGTCAGCCGCCCCCTTCGTCAGCAAAGCCGCCAGCAGGTTAAACAGTCCCGCCTGCGATCGCAGTTCTCGCCCGGTGCCCGCCCGCACAAAGATACGAGCAGCCACAATATCTGCAACTGGATTCTCAGCAACTAAGACAGTGAGGCCATTGGCAAGAACGGTGCGGTGCGTGAGCGGTTGGCTGACGGAGGTTGATACAGTCACTCGGAGAAGCAGGGGGTAAATTTAGCACATACAGGAAGCATCATAGCTAACTTAGTAGCCCCATCCTCAGGCTGGCTGCAGAATCGTAGCCACGTAGTTTTCCGGGGAGAGGTACTGCTGAGCTAGCTGCTGCAGGTCAGCAGCGGCGTAGGCTTGAATAGTTTGCGGGTAGGTCACGCAGACTTCCGGCTGGGCAATGGTGCCGTAGTAGCCGTAGAGTCCGGCTAGCTGACCGGGGGTTTCCGTGGAAAAGGCGTAGTCATTACACAGCAGTCGCTGACAGCGGCTCAGCTCGCTCGGCGGAATTGGGTCGGTGGCTAAGGCGGCGAGGCGATCGCAAATAATAGCCTCCACCATCGAGACATGTTCTGGCAGCAGCCAAGCATTGAGCGTAAACAAGCTGCCCTCGCGCTGCAGCGAGAAACTGCTGCTGATGTCCTGCACCAGTTGCCGCTCCTCCCGCAGCTCCCGCACCAGCCGCGACGAACGCCCTTCTGCCAGCAGCACCGAAAGCAGATCGAGGCCATAGCCTTGGCGCAGCTGTTTGACCCCCGGCCCTGTCCAGGCCATCGTCAATCGGGCCTGTCCGAGGCGGGGTAGCTGCAAGACCTGCCGCTGCACGCCCTTAATTTTGGGCAGCGCTTCCCTAGCTTCCACGGGCTTATCCACCTGACTGGCAAAGGGCCGAAAAGCGTGCAGAACCATCTCTAGCGCTTTTTCTAGGGCAATGCCGCCCACCATCACCACCGTCATGTTCTCCGGCTGGTAGTAGGCTTGGTGAAAATGGCGCATCTCTTCTGGCGATCGCTGATTCAGCAGCGCCTCTGTGCCCAAAACCGGACGCCCATAGGGATGCTTTTGATAGAGCAGTTCCGACATAGCCTGAAAGCCGAGCCAGTCTGGATCATCCAGCGACTGGCGAATTTCCTCCAGCACCACATGGCGCTCTCGCACAAACTCATCGGCGGGAATGGCGGCGTGCAGCAGCAGGTCAGCCAGATAGGGCAGGGTTTCGGCTAAAGCATCGGCGGCGATCGCCAAAAAGAAATGGGCATAGTCATGGCTGGTGGCCGCATTGGTCATGCCGCCGCGACTCTCGATCGCCGCATCAAACATACCGGGGGGCAGGCGATCGGTGCCCTTAAAGATCATGTGCTCTAAAAAATGGGCCATGCCCGCCCAGTCTGTCGGCTCTGCGATCGCCCCGGCTCTCACCCAGACATCAGTGACGACGACAGGCGTAGCTGTGATCTGCTGATGAATCACCGTCAAGCCGTTTTCGAGGCGAACAACAGTTGCCGGAAAGTCTGAGCTATTCAAGGGCTTTGATCCAATTTTGTTGCGTCAAGCCGGGCCAGTAGAGGGATAGATTGACGGCGGCCCAGCGAATGGATGAAATTAAAATAGATGAGATTAATGGGAGGTTAAATTATATACAATTTTCCGGCCAACCGTAAGCCTGTTTGCCTAAACAAAAAGCCCTCCACAAAGCCAGTAGAGGACTTCTTAAAGCTAGAAGTTCACCGCAGCGCCGTCTTACCTCAGTCTTCGACCTGGTGAAACCAGGTGGGTACCGTAGCATCGATTTTAAGTTTCCGGGTACAATGCCCGGTCTACTGCCATCGACACAGTTTAGTTCCCTTGTACAAAAGACATAGATCGTAAAACATTGTTGGCAGTCACCAACGCCGCAGTAGAACTGGTGACTATCATAACCAAACCGCCTTGGTAGAGTGCAAGAGGGAAAACCGAAATTTTTACTGGCTATGTCAGGGAACAATTGATAAAAAGCTTGCTATGCCTGCGTTGATCACTTTACTTACGGATTTTGGCAATCAGGATATTTATGTCGGCGTCCTGAAAGGCACGATCGCCCGGATTTTCCCTGACGCCACCGTGATCGATCTGACCCACGACATTGCGCCCCAGGCCGTTGCAGCCGCCAGCTTCAACCTCAGAAGCGCCTATCGCTACTTTCCCGATGGCACAGTGCATGTCGCCGTTGTCGATCCGGGCGTGGGCACCCAGCGGCGGGCGATCGCGCTGCAGACGCCCCAGGGCTATTTTGTCGGGCCGGATAATGGCTTGTTTAGCGGCATTTTTGCCGACACCACAGTGCTAGCCGCCGTTGAGCTAGACAACCCCATCTATTGGCGATCGCCCCAGCCCAGCCAGACGTTTCATGGCCGGGATATCTTTGCGCCTGTGGGGGCTTATTTAGCCAAGGGCACCACGTTTACTCTGCGGGGAGGCGTTTGAGGCTAGACGGAGCGATCGCCGTTCCCAGCAGAGT
>JAAHIC010000076.1 GCA_010671965.1 Leptolyngbya sp. SIO4C5 | reverse complement strand
TTTGTCTGGGCGCTTGATGCCCTGACAAATCTACTAAAGATTTTCGCCTGATTCTACAAGGAGAACTCTCTGGCCGGGTAACGGGCTACTTTTGGGATCTGGAAGTCAAGCGTCAGGGCAGCGACTTGGTTGTTCAGTCCGGTTCGTCAGTCGGGATTGTGCCGCCCAAAAAGCGCAAAAAAGGTGAGAAAAAGAACGCTTACACCAATCGTCGCCCAGGCAGCTCAGACAGGCCGCGATCGCCGCGTAGCGCTACGCCCAAACCCCAAAAGCCCTCGCTCCGCCGCTCGCGCTCTGAGGAAGAGTAGGGTCAGCCTATGCGCTAGCTCAGATTAACCTGAGAACCCCAGCGATCTTGAGACAGGAAACTGCGATCGCTGGGCAGCGGCGCGATCGCAGCCGTTAGCTCAAATTTGCCAGCGCTAATCCAGTCCTTCAGGATCTGGGCTACCTGGCGGGCGCGATAGAGACTAGCTAGCGGCGCGGTGCGAACGGTCTGACCGTCGATGGTGAGGCGACCAGACTTAAGCTGAGCGTAGCTAACCAGGCCAAACGTGGGCCGCACCCGCCTTGGAATGGAAAAGTCCATCACCGGAGCCACCAGCTCTGAATCCTGCACCGCACAGCCCTGCGCGATCGCTTCATTCAGGATGGGAATGGGCACACCCACGCCCAGCATCAGCGAGGGGCCATAGCCTTTGAAGTAGCAGCCCCGTACCCAGTCTGGATCCATTTGCTTAGCATCGCCAATCAGGGCAACCGTGGCGGCGGGGCCGATGGGGGTTTGATTAGGCAGGCGCTTTTGCAGCGGAAAGTGCTGGGTGCCCTCCCAGGCGACATACCCCACCCCGCCCCCTAAAAAGATGCGGGTACCAATGCCAATCACCTGCAGATTGGGGTCATTCAGCAGAGGGGATAAAGCCCCAGGATTAGAGTAGACAGCATTGCCTAAACGCGGCTGCAGCGGCCCCAGGTAGGTATGCAGCAGGCGATCGCCGCCGTTGACCCCGACAATAAAGTTCTGGTAGAGATTGCGAGGATTAAACAGATAAAACTGATTGATCGTCTCACGGGTAATCGTCGTTTCTAAACTGGCGCGGGGATAGCAGTCAGTCACCTGGCCTACAGCCCTTAGCTGAACCGGCCTGCCCGCAATCAGATCGGCGATCACGTGACCGCCACCGCGCTCGCGCACGTCTTCGGCTTCTAGGCCATCGCCAAGACGGCTGCTTTCGGCAATCTGCGAAGCTCCTAAGTAGAGATCTACCGCCCCAAATCCGGCATAGGCCGCAACTCCATCGAGCTGACAGTGACGAATCTTGATCGGCGGATCGGTGTGGCCCAGATTCAACACCGCTCCAGAAGATTCCATCGGCTCAAAGGTGCCCGTCGTCACGACGTCTGCAGCTTTGGCAGCCTGAGCAACGCCTTCTGCTTGAGCTAGCTGCTTGAACTCATCAGCCGTGAATACCTGAGCCTGCCCTTGACGAATGCGATGGTTGATTTCTTCTAGGGTGCGCATAGGCTACTCTGAAGGCTGCTGCCAAAGCCGCCAGCCCAGCAGGCCCACCATCACCAGCGTCGGCAAAAGCACTAAAATCAGGCTGCTAAAAGCGTTAGCCGGAATGTTGAGGGCAGGAGCCACGTATTTAATCAAGGCCGCCAGCCCTGCCGAGGCCACCAGCACCTTCAAAATAAAGCCGAGCTTGTCCATAACTCAGGCCCGGCGAATATTCAGACAGCACCACTCCTGACGCCGCCACAGGGTCGCCACCACCCAGCCGTTGTCTTCCAAAGTATCGGCCACAATTTTGGCCTGATCGAGCAGAATGCCGCTGAGAATGCCCCAGGTGCTGGGCTTAGCGATCGCCGTCATATCCGGAATCAGATCCACAATTACCTCAGCCAGAATATTGCATAAAATGCCGTCCACTGGCTCCGCTAGCTGCTCTTTCAGCGTCTGCAAACTGCCCTGCTGGGCTATCAGGCGATCGCCAGAGAGCTGATTTAGCGCCCGATTTGCATCGGTGGACTTAATCGCCAGCGGATCAATATCCACAGCATAGATCTGCTTAGCCCCCAGCAGTAAAGCCCCAATCGAGAGAATGCCAGAGCCGCAGCCAATATCGGCCAGTACCTTATCTTCAGCCTGTTCGCCAAGCCGCATTTCCAGCGACTCTAGG
The DNA here is from genome assembly GCA_010671965.1 of Leptolyngbya sp. SIO4C5. GTDB lineage: Bacteria > Cyanobacteriota > Cyanobacteriia > Phormidesmidales > Phormidesmidaceae > Sphaerothrix > Sphaerothrix gracilis. Next base: position 9,186 of record JAAHIC010000076.1, on the reverse strand, counting down.
CAGAGCTGGGTGGTGGGGTGAGTACCCGTACCAAAGGCGGCCCCCGGATCAAGCCGCAGCACCACGCGATCGCCTTCGGTTGGCTCCGGCAGCCAGGCCGGGTTAATCAAAAAGCGATCGCCAATCTTCTGCGGCTGCCAGTAAGACTTCCAGCTCTTAGACCAGTCTTCCTCGTCGATGAGCTGCCACTCTAGACGCGGCAGCGGCAGTTCGGCGCAGAGAGCATCTTGCTTCATCACCAAGGCCAGTGCTGCCAGATCGAGCATTTGAAACTGCTCCTGAGGGAAATAAGCGCGCACACAGCGATGCTGTCCTCGGCGCTCACTAGAGGTGCCGCGCCCGTCGTAAGTGTCAAACCGCCAATAGACCAAATCTTCCAAGGCCGGATGACACAAGACCTGAATTTCCCACCAGCTATTGACCAAAACGAAGACGCCCCAGAAGGATATATGCAGATATTGCCAGCTTAGACGGTTTAATTAAAGGCTTACTGTGTAAGCATCCCGAATTCCCGGCACCTTGGTAATCTCCGAAAGAATGCCCTCCGGCAAGGGATCGTCAATGCTGAGCACCATCACGGCATCGCCCCGCACAATCTTGCGTCCTACCTGCATACTGGCAATGTTGACATTGAAGCTGCCTAGCAGAGAGCCGATTTTGCCAATAATGCCTGGCATATCCCGGTGCAGGGTAAACAGCATGTAGGGAGTAGGCGGTACGTTGATCGGGAAATCGTCAATGTCCGTGACCCGAATCTCGCTGCCGCCTAACAGCACCCCGGTGACTGAATGTTCACCCAGCGAGCCTTTGGCAGAAAGCTGCAAAGACCCCGTGTAGTCCTGCACATTGGCATCGCGGGTTTCTACCACGTGAATGCCCCGCTCTTTAGCCTCGATGTTGGCGTTGACGTAGTTGACCCGCTCCTGCAGCGCGTGAGACAGCAAGCCCTTCAGCGCCGCCACCACTACAGGCTGACTGTCCGTTTGGGCCAGTTCTCCCTGCAGGCGCACATTGAGCGACTCTACCCGACCGCCAGCAAGCTGCCCGACTAGGTTACCGAGGGTTTCGGCTAGCTGCAGGTAAGGGCGGAGCTTCTCCAGCACGTCAGGCCGCAGACCGGGAATATTCACGGCGGAGCGGGCAGGCAGGCCCAGCAGCACGTCCCGAATTTGCTCAGCCACGTCAATTGCAACGTTGACCTGAGCTTCTTCGGTAGAAGCGCCAAGGTGGGGGGTAAGAATAGCGGCCATGTCAATCTCACGCAGAGAAGACTCCCCTAAAGGCTCAGCCTCGTAAACGTCTAGGGCAGCGCCGGCAATTTGCCCCGACTTGATGGCCGCTGCCAGCGCCTCTTCATCAATAATGCCGCCGCGAGCACAGTTGACGATGCGGGCAGTGGGCTTCATAGTTGCCAGGGTTTCGGCATTGATCAGATGGGTGGTTTCCGGCGTTTTGGGCAGGTGCAGGGTGATGTAATCTGCCTCCCGCAGCAGCAGATCGAGATCGACTAGGCGGCAGCCAATTTGCTCAGCTCGCTCACTAGAGATAAAGGGATCATAGGCCAGCAGCTTCATGCCCAGGGCGCGGGCTACCGTAGCGACATGGGAGCCAATCTTACCCAAACCGACAACGCCTAAAGTCTTCTTGTAAACTTCGACCCCTAAGAAACGCTTGCGATCCCAGTTGCCTCCCTTCACAGACTGATCGGCAGCAGGAATGTAGCGCGACAGCGACAGCATCATGGCTAAGGCGTGTTCAGCTGCAGCAATGGTATTGCCTTCGGGAGAGTTCACCACCACAATGCCGCGCCGAGTGGCGGCAGGCACGTCAATATTGTCAACACCGACACCGGCCCGGCCAATAATCTTGAGCTGTTTGCCAGCTTCAATCACGTCCTGGGTGACGCGGGTACCAGAGCGCACCATCAGCGCGTCATAGTTGGGAATAATTTTAATCAGCTCCTCTGGCGGCAGCTTGGTCTTTACATCAACCTGGGCCACCTGGGAGAGAATATCTAGTCCAGCTTGATCGATTGGGTCAGAGACGAGAACCTTAGGCATAGCTCAGCAACGGGTTTTCACAAGCTGCCATTTTACTGCAAAGCTGAGCGGCTACTGCGGGGAATTGGCAAAGAGCTTTAGGTTTTGGAGAAGAAATACAGGGCTGCTTAATGTTTTGTAATCTGGAGCCCGGTGATGAAGCTTTGGCGATCGCGATCATTCCGGTCAGGCTTCATGCTAAGACGAAAGAAGGTTTATATGAGTGTTCCAATTTTTCTAACTATGGGCGCAAAAGCTGTTGCGATCGCCTTACCCGCTATTTTGGCTACGTGCCTAGCCACAACCGCTAAAGCCGATTACGAAACCTTTGAACTGTCCCCCAACTTCACGCCCAACCCAGTCCAGGGGCAGGGACAGTCAGGCGGCAGCGTTTGGCATGACGACTGCGGCTATATCAACACGAATGATGTGCCAGATCACATTCTGGAGCTGAGGGCAGACTTTAGCGCCCTGCGGGTCAGGGTTGAGTCCGCAGGCGATGTCACTCTGTTTATGCGGCGGCAGCGAACGGGGGAAACCAAGTGCGTAGACGACTCCAACGGCACCCTGCAGCCAGAGTTTGTCGGCAACTGGCCTGCGGGCGTCTATCACCTCTGGATTGGGGACTGGGACGGCGAATTTTATCCCTATGAGATTTTTATCTCGCGGGATTAGCGGGCTGTAGCCACTGCGCAGTCGGGAGCGGCTCGGCATAGCCGTAACGCCCTCTTCTCTAAACTCAAGCGCCTGAGATTAAGCCCATACTCAGCCGCCGAATTGCCCTTTGGGCCACATCGGCGTAGCTCAAGTCGCCGCAGAACAGCTTCACCATTTTCTCGGTGCTAGAAGGTCGCCTGACCCCAACCTTGTAGGCCAGCTTTGGGGCTTGGTAAAACGCCTGGGCCAGTCGCCGCGCCCAGCGCATATCGCCGCCCCACTCTTCGTTGATGACGCGGGTATAGTCAGCCAGCGCGTCAGCTTTCCCGCCAAGGGCCTGATCAATCGCCTGAGCCGCTTTGAGGCCGCTAAAGATAGACGGACGAATCCCCTCGGCCGTGAAGGGATCAACTACGCAGGCAGATTCGCCTGCCAGTACCGCGTTTTGAGTGTGCAACGTCTGCTCGCCATCCCAAATAAACAGAGGATGTCCGTGCTGCTTTACCTGGGTGGCATCGACGCCGAATTCAGCCGAATAGTCCGTCAGCGGCGGGCGCAGGTCATATTTGCGCTGGCGACCGGAGCGAAAGACACCGCCTCCAATCGAGTAGCCATCGGCTTTGGGGAAATTCCAGGCATAGCCGTTTTTCAGCAGGCCAAACTCGAAATGGACAACAGGTTCGCTAGGAACTTCCAGGCGAGGCTCGGCCTCTAGAGCAGCGCCTAAGAGATAGCGGCGGTTAGTAAAGCCCAGCCACTTGGCTAAAGATCCTCTAGCGCCATCTGCCGCAATCAGGTAGCGACCTTCTACCGGAGCCTGGGGCGTATTAATCTGCCAGCGATCGCTCTTGAACTCAATCCCGGTTACCTTCGTCCCGTCCTGCAGCCGTGCCCCCTGCTTTTGGGCCTGCTGCACAATGAAGTGATCAAAGTGATCCCGCCGCACCATCCACAGCGGCTCTGAGGTATCTACCTCCATTTCCACCGGGTCATCCATCTGCCAGGTATAGCGGACTTTGCTCACCTTCACCGAAATCGCTGGCGTAAAGTCAAAGTCAAACCACTGGGCAATCTGAGGCGATACACCACCGCCGCAGGGCTTATAGCGCGGCAGCGTTGCTCGTTCCAGCAGCAGGACGGCGCGTCCGGCCTTAGCTAAATGGTAAGCGGCGGTGCTACCTGCTGGGCCAGCGCCCACAATCACGCAGTCGTACATAGGGTTGACTCAGCCAAGAGGCGGTTAGGATTTTTGCAAATTGATCTTACAGACTTAGTCGGTCGCTGGCTACAGGAATGTTACCGGCAGACTGACCGAGAACTATGCTTTTCTACTGCTAATGGGCTGACGGCTGCGCCATTGCCTGCCCGGCCAGCCAGCTCGTGGTCCAGGCGCTTTGAAAGTTAAAGCCGCCGGTAATGCCATCAATGTCTAGAATTTCACCAGCAAAATAGAGGCCCGGACACAGACGACTGGCCATCGTTTTGAAATCAACTTCCTTCAGCCGCACGCCGCCGCAGGTCACAAACTCGTCTTTGAAAACCCCTTTGCCGCTGATAGCGTAGTGGCCCTGAGTCAGCTCCTGCCCCAGCTTGTTGACCGCTTTTTTAGAAAATCCGGCCCAGGTAGTTTCAGGGGCCACACCCGATCGCTGGACGAGATACTGCCAGAGACGACGGGGTAGAGAAAACGGATCGTAGTTGGCGATCGCCCGTTTAGGCATTTCTGCTTTAGCCGCCATTAGCTGCTGCTGTACCTGCTCTAGCTTGAGCTGGGGCAGCCAGTTAATTCGCAGTTCCGCTTGATAGTGGGCATCGTGTAAGGCTCTTGCGCCCCAGGCCGACAGCTTCAGCACAGCCGGGCCGCTCAGGCCCCAATGGGTAATCAGCAGGGGGCCAGTTTGGCTTAGCGGCTTGGTTGCAGGCAGCGTCAGCTTTAGGGCGACAGGCTCAACGGTAATGCCCGCTAGCGATCGCAGTGGGGCATCAGCAATATTAAACGTGAACAGCGAAGGCACCGGCGGTTCAATCGTGTGGCCCAGAGACTGGGCAAAGCGAATGCCCTGGGGGCTGCTGCCAGTGGCCAGCAGGAGGCGATCGCAGCTAAAGGTCGTGCCTGATTTAAGCATCAGCTCAAAGGTGTTTTGCTGGCGCTGTACCGCCTTCACCGCTGTTTGGGTCTTGAGCTCCACGCCTGCTGCTTGGGCCGCCTGCCACAGACAGGCCACAATTGTCTCCGAGTCATCCGTCACCGGAAACATGCGGCCATCGGCCTCAGTTTTGAGCTTGACGCCCTGCCGGGCAAACCAGGCGATCGTGTCTTGGGGCTGAAACCGGCTGAAGGCACCCCGTAAGGCTCTACCGCCGCGCGGATAGTGCTGCACCAGCAGCGCCGGATCGAAGCAGTGATGGGTAACATTGCAGCGCCCACCACCGGAAATACGCACCTTCGCCAAAGGCGATCGCCCCCCTTCGAACAGGACAACTCGCGCTTGCGGGTTTGCCCTGGCACAGGCGATCGCGCCAAAGAAGCCCGCCGCACCGCCACCAACCACCGCAATCTTTAAATATTCGCTCATTCCTTAAGATTTATTTTTCTTTGCCGTATATTATTAATAAGTATGAAGTTGCAGGCAGGGTTGATTGAACCTGTCTGCCGACTTTCATAGTGATGATTGCCGCGCTTGGGTATGCCTCATCTGAACATATTGAGGAATACCTGAGCCTTTTCCATCTTTAACACTCTGAACGACGTAACTAGGTAAAGCTCATGGCCGACAAAGCTCAAATTAAGCGTCATATTTCTATGACCACAGGCATCGATTTTAAGATTACGCCTCCGGCGAAGGGCGACGAGGCTCGTAAAAACCGCATTATGGAACACGTGAAAAAGAGCAAGGGATAGCTCTTCCTTAGCCTCTGAGAATCAATTAGACCTTCTCCTGTTTGCCACTGGTTTAGCAGACAGGAGATTTTTTATGAGGGCGATCGCTTAGCTTCAACGCCACAACCGCCGCCTAAGCTAGAAATAAAGGGACGAGGAGAATTTTTATGGAAATTGGTGTACCCAAAGAAATTAAAGATCAGGAATTTCGGGTCGGGCTAAGCCCTAATAGCGTCCACGTGCTGAACGAGCAGGGGCATACGGTGTTTGTGCAGGCAGGAGCGGGGACAGGGGCAGGCTTCAGCGATGCTGACTATGAGCAGGCCGGAGCGCAGGTTGTAGCGACAGCGGGCGAAGCCTGGAGCAAAGAAATGGTGGTAAAGGTGAAAGAGCCGCTGCCGCCAGAGTATGACCTGATTCAGAAAGAGCAGATTTTGTTTACCTATTTGCACTTAGCCGCAGCGCGATCGCTGACCGAGCGGCTCATGCAGAGCGGGGTGAATGCGATCGCCTATGAGACAGTTGAGTTCAACAATATTCGTCCTTTACTAACCCCTATGAGCATCATTGCCGGGCGGCTCTCGGTGCAGTTTGGGGCGCGCTACCTGGAGCGGCAGCAGGGCGGGCGCGGCGTTTTGCTAGGGGGCGTGCCGGGAGTGCGTCCGGGACGAGTAGTGATTCTGGGCGGCGGCGTCGTGGGCACTGAGGCGGCTCGCATGGCGGTGGGCATGGGAGCGCGGGTACAGATTTTTGACATCAGCCTCGATCAGCTTGCTTATTTAGAAACCCTGTTTGGCTCCCGCGTAGAGCTAATCTATAGCAGCACTCCGGAAATTCATCGGGCCGTGCCCCAAGCAGATTTACTAATTGGAGCGGTGCTGGTGCCGGGGCGGCGTCCGCCAGTTTTGGTACCGCGATCGCTAGTGGCGCAGATGCGGCCTGGCTCAGTCATTGTAGACGTAGCGGTAGATCAAGGGGGCTGCATTGAAACGCTCCATCCCACCTCACACACAGAACCGACCTACCTAGAGGAAGGCGTCCTGCACTACGGCGTTCCCAACATGCCGGGGGCAGTCCCCTGGACGGCAACTCAGGCGCTCAACAATAGCACCCTGCCCTACGTGCTGAAGCTGGCAAGCTTTGGCATGGCAGCGCTGAAGAAGGACAAGTCGCTGGCAGAAGGACTAAACGTGACCCAGGGACGGCTGGTGCATCCGGCGGTGCAGCAGGTGTTTCCGGACCTAGCCTAAGCGCTGATTTTTAAGAACGATAGAGATCACAGGCGTTTCCTGTTTACCAAGCGATAATGAAGTCGCCGTTAGATCCTAATCTCGCTCATGTCCGCTGCTAGCTCGGATGCGCAGACAATTCTCTTCTTCGCCGCCAATCCTAAAGATACGGGGCGCTTACGGTTAGATCAGGAGCTGCGAGATATTGCAGAAGGGCTGCAGCGGGCTCAGAAGCGCGATCGCTTTCGGCTAGAGCAGCAGTGGGCGGTGCGTCCGCGTGACCTGCAGCGGGCCATGCTGGATATGACGCCGCAGATTGTTCACTTTTCTGGGCACGGCAGCGGTGAAGCAGGGCTGGTGTTTGAGGACGAGGTAGGTCAGGCCAAGCTGGTAGACGGTGAAGCGCTAGCAGGGTTGTTTGGGCTGTTTGCCGATCGGGTTCGCTGCGTGGTGCTCAACGGCTGCTATTCAGAAGTACAGGCAAAAGCGATCGCCCGGCATATTCCCTACGTCATCGGCATGAGTCAGGCGATTGGAGACAAGGCCGCGATCGCCTTTGCGGTGGGTTTTTACGATGCTTTAGGTGCCGGGCGCGATGTAGAGTTTGCCTACAAGCTGGGCTGCGCGGCGATTCGGCTGGAGGGGATTGCCGAACAGCTCACGCCAGTGCTGTTGCAACAGTCTGGAGCAGCCCCAATATCGCCGCCAGCAAACTCTGCGCCTCCTGCAGCCAAACCAGTCACTCCCTCTATCAGCTCTCCCATTGAAGTGTTTATCTCCTACTCCCACAAAGACGAGGAGCTGAAGGATGAACTCTATATCCACCTGTCGAATCTGACCCGGCAGGGCAAGATTAAGCCCTGGCAGGACCGGGCAATCGAGGCGGGCGCCGAGTGGGATACGGAAATCAAGGCGCGGCTGGAATCGGCGGGCCTCATTTTGCTGCTGATTACGCCCCGGTTCATTGCCTCAGAATACTGCTTTGATAAAGAAATGCAGCGGGCGATGGAACGCCACGAAGAAGGTACCGCGCGGGTGATTCCAATCATTATGAAGCCCTGCGACTGGCAGGAAACCCCTTTCAGCAAGCTCCAGGTTTTGCCCAAAGATGCCAAACCCGTCACGGCCTGGAATGATCTCGATGAAGCCCTGCTGAACGTGGTACAGGGAATTCGGCGGGCGGTGGAAACTCTGACAAAAAAGTAGCGCGTTCTCTGCCTCATCCTGGCACCCAGGTAGGGGACGCAGCGCCGTCAGTGTCGTTCAGGCCGATTGATTCGCCTTTCATTGTCGGCACGCCGATTCTGCAGCCGCACCACTTTTTTGGGCGGCAGCGGGTGCTGAAGCGGCTGTTCAATCTGCTGAAAACCCATCCCTTGCAAAATGCGGCGATTATTGGGCAGCGGCGATCGGGGAAGACTTCGCTGCTCCACTATTTGCGGCAGATTACAACAATACCTGCGAGTCAGCTTCGGCCCCATCAGCACAGGGACTGGCTGCCGCAGCCAAAAGCCTACCGCTGGATTTTTGTCGATTTTCAGGATGCTCGCATGGCCCAGCGGCAGCGCTTACTGCGGTATCTACTGGAGTCGATGCAGTTGCCGGTGCCGGAGCCGTGCGACTTGGATCGGTTTATGGAGCAGGTGAGCGGGCGGGTGCAGCGGCCAACGGTGATTTTGATGGATGAGATCGGGGTGGGGCTGCAGCGCTGCCCGGAGCTAGACGATGGCTTTTGGGAAAGCCTGCGGGCGTTGGCGACGAACTATACGGGGGGCAACTTAGCCTTTGTGCTGGCGACACCGGAGAGGCCGATGGACTTGGCCCGGCATACAGGGCACAGCTCGCCATTTTTCAATATTTTTGGCTATACCACAACGCTGGGGCCATTGACGGAGGCAGCGGCACGAGAGCTGATTGCTAGTTCGCCAATCTCGTTTGCCGAAGACGATATTGCCTGGATTTGGCAGCAGAGCGGCGGCTGGCCGATTTTGTTGCAGATTCTCTGTCGTGAGCGATTGTTTAGTCTGGAGGAGGGAGATGTGAGCGATGATTGGCAGCAGGAGGGCTTAGAACAAATTCAACCTTTTGTTTATTTGCGGGAGGCGCGATGACGGCCTATTTACCACCCAAGCTTGATTATTTGCCGAACAGTCTACCGATGGAGGGGGCTGTTCGGCTCGAATTAGTAGACGGCATTCCTATCTTCCGAGCGTCTAGCCAGGTTCAAACTCGGATTAAGGTTTTACTGGACAAACAAAATGACACTCTAGCGCTGTTGCAGATAAAGATTACGAACCGTGCGATTAACCAGGCTAAGATAGTCATCCAGTTCTTCATAAGTATCCAGTTCTTCTTCTTCATCTGAATCCAACGGCACGTC
>JAAHIC010000759.1 GCA_010671965.1 Leptolyngbya sp. SIO4C5 | reverse complement strand
TGTATCGGCTTCAAAGTCAGGGAATATATTTTCTTGTTTGGCCTCTCTCATCAAGGAGAACTACGGCTTAGGTTGTTAGACTCCTATTTGCGTTTGCCTTATTCGTTTCACTTAAAGAACAATACTGCCTTCCTGATTCAGAATATTGTCAATGAAGCCGATACTTTTTGCAACGGCACTCTCTTACAAATTCTCAACTCCACCGTTAGCTTAGTCATGATGGTGGTTTTAGTTGGGCTGCTGCTAGCAACTGATGCAACTGCCACCGTCGTGATGTCATTGGTGCTATCGCTAGCATTCGCGCTGGTAGTTTACTTTCGGAAGAAAATTGCTAGCTGGGGAAAAGCCTCTTCAACATCCAAGGCAGAGATGATTCGCGTCATCAATCACAGCTTGGGCGGCGTGAAAGAAACTCGTATCATTGGTTGTGAACCTTACTTCAAGGATCAATTGGATGAGCAGGCTCAGCGCTACGCCAGAGCCTGCAGTTCTTTAATGAGTTTTGGTATGGTGCCTCGGCTTTTAATTGAGGCTTTGATAATAACGTTTGTTTTGGGATTGACGTCGGTTTCTTTGTTAGCAGGTAGAGATACTGATAGCTTGATTGCAACACTAGGTATTTTTGGAGTTGTTGCTATTCGACTGATGCCCGTTGCTACTCAGTTAACCTCCGGCCTTACCAATCTTCGCAGTTCTGCTTACGTCGTAGATAAGCTCTATTGGGATCTTAAAGAGATTGAAAAACTGAAAGGTGGATTTGCAAAAAGATTGAGTCATCAAAAACAACCAATATCTCAAAAACGGCCAGCAGTTTTACCCTTCAATCACAAAGTAGAGCTACGGCGTATTTCGTTTCAATATGAAGGTGCTAAGGAGTTAGCCTTACGCCAAGTTAGCTTAACGCTGCGCAAGGGAGAATCTATTGCCCTGATTGGTAAATCAGGTGCAGGAAAAACTACGTTGGTTGATTTAATTCTGGGACTCTTCCATCCGCAGTCCGGTGATATTCAGGTTGATGGACAGTCTATTTATCGAGATTTACGGGCTTGGCAGAACCTCATTGGTTATATTCCGCAGTCAATCTTTTTAATCGACGATACGATCGAGCGCAATATTGCCTTCGGAGTTCCCGATGAACACATTGATGCTGAGCGTTTGCAGCAGTCAATTGCGGCGGCACAGCTAACAGATTTAATCGAAAGAATGCCTGAGGGTATAAAAACCCGTATTGGTGAAAGAGGCGTTTGTCTTTCTGGCGGACAAAGACAACGTATCGGCATCGCGCGAGCTCTGTATCACGAGCGAGAAATTTTAGTCTTAGATGAAGCCACTTCTGCGCTCGATAACGAAACCGAGCAGCTAGTAACTGAGGCTATTCGTTCTCTTAGCGGTCAGAAAACAATGATTATTATCGCGCATCGCCTTTCAACTGTTAAACACTGTAATCGTATTTACCGCATGAAAAAGGGCCAGATTGTACAATCAGGAAACTACCGAGAAGTCGTTTTAGAAGAACAAGTAGCTTCAAGCTCCTAGACCTCAAAAGAAACAGTCTCAATAAAATTTATCTAAGAACCATCTGTTATTCAAAGCTTATTTGGGGAGAAAAGCTATGAACATCAGTTTGAGTGACGAGCTAAAGGATGAACGCTCTGATGGCACAGAAGATTGTGTTGAACAGCTACCAGTTCATTTTTTTACAATTGTACTAAACGGTCAGCCCTTCATCGAATATCACATCGAGATATTCCAGCAGCTATCCTTTGAATGGCACTGGCATATTATAGAGGGAGTAGCAGCTATTAAACATTGCGATAGCTGGAGTCTTAAAAATGGTGGACACATTACTGACGAAATGCATTTTGAGGGCCGCAGTAATGATGGAACCAGTGAATATTTAGATAAACTATCGCAGCAATATCCCAACAAAGTAACTATCTATCGCAAACCTAAAAACGTATTCTGGGATGGCCGCATTGAGATGGTCAGTGCTCCTATACCAAACATCAAGCAAGAATGTCTTTTATGGCAAATCGATGTTGATGAGTTGTGGACTGCTGAACAGATAAAAACATCTAGACGGCTTTTTCTAGAAAATCCATACAAAACGGCAGCCTACTATTGGTGTCATTTTTTTGTAGGCCGTAATTTGGTTGTCAGTACGCGAGACTGTTATTCTCAAAATCCTAACTATGAATGGCTGCGCACTTGGCGATTTAAGCCAGGTGCAGCTTGGAAAAGTCACTCGCCTCCTCGACTTTTTACAAAAGAAGAGGATGGAGAAAGCAAAAATATTGCAGAAATCAATCCTTTTCTACATGAAGAAACAGAACGAAACGGCTTGATTTTTCAGCATTTTGCTTATGTTACGCCGCCTCAGCTAATATTCAAAGAGCATTGCTACGGATACAAAGACGCTTTGAACTGCTGGAAATTGCTGCAGGAAGAGACTAATTTTCCAGTGAAACTAAGTAAGTATTTGTCTTGGGTTGAAGACGATACTTTGGTTGATAGTGCTGAAGTTTGCGGCGTAGTTCCGATAGCTCAAAAAGATACAGTTCTAAATAGCTGGTTTTTCGTAAAAAATCCAACAGTTAAAGACTCTTATTCTCAAGAAGCTGTCTCAATACCTAAGGTTGCTCTTTATCAGCTGTTTGAAAACTAACGCAGTCAACAGCAACCTTAGA
>JAAHIC010000758.1 GCA_010671965.1 Leptolyngbya sp. SIO4C5 | reverse complement strand
GCTTCATCTTCTTTGAGATTACAGAAACCTCGATGGCTGACATCGCTATCGGCGAGATTCGAGCAGCTGCCAGTCAAATTAAAGAATTAGGTGGCCGCTTGTCCTTAGACGACTTTGGCACAGGTCGCAATACGCTGTGTTGTTTGCAGTGGCGGGTCTTTGACGCCATCAAAATTGACCGCTCTTTTGTCTCAGGTGCTGAGGCCATGCCAGAAATTTGTCAGCTGGTTGCGGCCCTCGCCCATGCCCTCAATTTAGAGGTGGTAGCTGAAGGAGTTGAGACTGCTGAGCAGATGGAGATGCTCAGAAGCTTCGGCATTGAGTATGCGCAGGGATATTACTTCAGCAAGCCACAGCCGCCAGCTGAAGTTGAGCAGGCATGGCTTTAATTTCTATCAACAAGCTCAACAGGATTAAAGAAAACAGGCGTTGCTGAAAAGAGAGATGAACGAATTGATAGAACTTAGGAGCACTAGGCCCTTGAAAATCTGATTCATTCTAGAAATCAGCAACGCCCTTAAACTCAACTGGCTCATACAGATTAGATGAAATGATGGGGCGCGATCGCTCAGCCCAAACGATAGTACGTAGGATGGGCAAAGGGGTATGCCCCGTGCCCATCAAGGGAAGCTACGGAACAGACAACGGCAGTTCCTCGTGCCTGTCAAAGAGTAGCGCTAAACCACCTTTGCTAAATCAAAGACGAGTTCAAAGCGAACGTGGGGAATGCGCTGGCGCAGCAGCTTTAGGTGACCGTCGGCATCGGAGCGGGTGCGGAAGCGGCCAACGATGATCCAGCGAACGGGGGGCACGAGGCGGACGATGATCCAGTGATGCAGGCGGGTTTGATAGGTCATAATTGACGAGTCTCCTTTTGGATAGGGGAAGCTAAGGCCAGCACACCGAGCCTCGAAAACTGTGGGTGCTGGCTTTTAGCATTTGAGTAATGTCATCTTTTAAGATGACAAATCTAATTATACAGAATGTCATCTCTTAAGATTGCATTTACGGCCTCATGATCCTCTGACACGATGAGGGGCATGGGAAAAGCAGGCCAAGCACTCAAAAGCGTTTTGACGGCATATGGTATCAGCCAAAATAAGCTGGCTGTGACGATGGGCGTACAGCGATCGGCGGTTTACAAATGGTTTCATGAGGAGCGTGATCCAACGGCTGAGACGGTTGTGGAGATAGTCAAAGCGTTGAGAAAGCTTGAGGATCGAGCAGCAGATGCGTTTATTCAGCTTTATTTAGTAGAGAAGACTGATTCTGAAGAATAGGAAGTCTGCTGTAGGGTGTGCCACGCGCAGCGATGACGCACCGGATTGTGGTGTGGCGGGATGTTTGGCGATCGCCTATTTATTCTCACGTTTCAGGGCTGTTGACTGGGAGGATTTGGCAGTGCCAAACCCCTACTGAGGCAGACAACCTTGATTACTTATCGATAACCTCGTTAATGCGTTGTTGACCTTCACGGCTATAAGACATTGACTGAGTAAGCACGAATTGCTGTGTCTACCGTTGCAATGGTCAAATCGTTTTCTAACGCTTGACAAATTAGCATTCTGTCGAACGGATCACGATGTAATGGCGGTAATTTGCTCAATTGAGACACGCTGCTTTCATCAAGGGCAAGGCTGGTAATTTGATGGAGATCGCGCTGTTTTGGTAAATACGTTTCGGGAGGTTCTGGAAGCGGCAATTTGCCCAACTGGTACTTGACAATTACTTCCCAGACCGAGACTGCACTCAGATAGACCTCATTGCTTGGATCACGGATGGCATCCCGAACATCTGTAGCTAGCCGGGTATCGCCACTGATAAACCACAAAAAGATGTGCGTGTCTAGCAGGATCCTCATTGGCCCTCAAATGCACTGAGAAGATCCTCTGGTAGGGGAGTGTCAAAATCATCTGGAACGGTAAACTCGCCTGCACATAACCCAAATGGTCGTAATGGCTTACGGCTGACGATTGGTCTCAGTTCGGCAATTGGCTGATCGGATCGAACGATAACAAGCGTTTCACCGGCTTCTACTTGGCGCAGGTATTTCAGTGGATCTCGCTGAATTTCATCGACAGTTACATTCATCATAAAAACACCTCACATGACAAATTTGGGCGGCTACTTGCTTATTCTCGCGTTTCAGGACTATTAGCTGTGAGGGTTTAGCAATGCGAACCCCCTTACAGATCATCTCAATTTGATTGGGATAACTCTACGCCGTTTGCTTGCAAAACTTGTAAAGCTGTCGCAGCGTAGCGCTGCATCATGTGGATTTGCTGAAAATCTTGAAAAATTTCGAGGACTTCTACAGCCAACGAAACAGACTTTTCTTTGTCAGGCTTAGCCTGCAAATAAAAAATGCTCAGGTTGATCAGCGTCATCGCGACGTCAGGCAAGTAGGTTCGCGGGTTCTCCTCGGCCAAGGCGCGACAAATCTGTAGCGCTTGCTGGTAGTTTTCCTCGGCGCGAGCCAACTCATTTTGGGCCTTTTGCAAAATCGCCAAATTATTCAGCGTCCCTACCACATAGGGCAAGTAGGTTCGCGGGTTCTCCTCGGCTAAGGCGCGATAAGTCTTCAGCACTTGCTGGTAGTTTTCCTCGGCGCGAGCCAACTCATTTTGGGCCTTTTGCAAAATCGCCAAATTATTCAGCGTCCCTACCACATAGGGCAAGTAGGTTCGCGGGTTCA
>JAAHIC010000757.1 GCA_010671965.1 Leptolyngbya sp. SIO4C5 | reverse complement strand
TTTATCATTGGCGACAATATAGATACCGCTTTCCATAACAGACTCTCATAGTTAGGTTTACAGGCGATCGCACCTTTCTTAGCTAAGATTGCCCAGAAAAAGTCGGCCTGGTATCTGCGATCGCCAGCAACCTTTCTCTTTCTGTCAAAGGCTTAGGCTCAACCCAGCTGTCATCTTACTTCTCTGAGTTGAGTACTTCAGCGGCTTGCCGCCGTCCTAACCACCAGGTTACGCCCAGCCAAATCAGGATAGCTACCAGCGTCAGCACCGCGAACTGGCCCGTCCAGTTCACCAGCACCGAGAGCGGAATAATCTGACCGATAAAGTAGGCTAAGCTGACCATCACCGTTGCCCAGGCCGCTGCCCCGACCAGATTGCAAACGAAAAACTGAGAATAGGGCATCTTGGCAATGCCAGCCAAAGGCCCAGCAAAAATCCGCAGCAGGGCCACGAAACGCCCAAAGATGACGGCTTTAGGGGCGTTGCGACTAAATTTGTCGCGAACGGCCATTAGCTTTTCTTCTTCAATCCGAAAAATTTTACCCAGCCGCGTCAGCAGCGGCCAGCCGCCATAAAAGCCAATCCAATAGCCAAAATTATCGCCCAGAACAGCTCCGGCGGTGGCGCAGCCCAGAACATACCAGTAGCTCAGCTCTTTCTCCCCAGCTAAGAAGCCGCCCACCAGGGTCACTGTTTCCCCCGGAATTGGAATCCCCGTATTTTCTAAAAGAATGCCTAAGAAAACTGCCCAGTAGCCATACTCATGAGCAATGGCCTGCAAGGCTTCCAGCGAAATGATTTCAGGCGTCATGCCAAGAGGTTTACAAATTGCAATCTTTTTTATCTTGGCGCAGTTTAAAAGCGACTGTCAATGACGGTTAGCCCCATTTTTATGACGGGCAAGTATTGCAGACTCATCAAAAAGACAATTCCAGACGGGCCTGTTTCCAGATTTTTCCAGATTAATAGTGGTCAAAATAGTAGCCAAACCACGTCAATAGACAGATGAATCTCAACCGGGGCAGTGGGACTATACCGAGTGGCAGGTGGTTCGCCATTCTGCTGCTACGTGTTGCGTCGAGGCTGTAAGGCTGTGGTACCTCTTAAAGACGATAATCCAATTACAATTACGCCTTATGTGACTTATGGGCTAATTGCTTTAAACGTCCTCATTTTTTTGTATGAGCTGTCGCTTTCTCAGGCCGGGCTATTCAACTTTTTCCACGAGTGGGCAATCGTGCCCCAAGAACTCTCAGTCAGTTTTGAGACGGGACTAGCAGCGCCCAGCCTCAGCGAGTGGAAAACGCTGTTTACCAGCCAGTTTTTACACGCCGGATTTTTGCACGTGGGCGGCAATATGCTCTACCTGTGGATTTTCGGCAACAATTTGGAAGAGCAGCTAGGCCGAATTAAGTTTTTGCTGTTTTACCTGTTCTGTGGTGCTCTAGCCGGACTGGCCCAGTGGTATTTCAGCGCCGATTCGACGATTCCTTCGCTGGGAGCCAGCGGCGCGATCGCGGGTGTGATGGGGGCTTACATCTTCCGCTATCCCAAAGTGCGGATTCTCACCTTTGTTCCCCTTGGCTTTTTCTTTACCACCTTCCGCATTCCGGCCATTGTCTATCTTGGTTTCTGGTTCCTGCAGCAGGCATTTTATGGTGTCGCCAGCTTAGAAGCTCCCGCCAACGTCGGTATGGAAAGCGGCGGCGTGGCTTATTGGGCTCATGCTGGCGGCTTTGTCTTCGGCGCAGTTTTAGGGCCGCTATTTGGCCTCTTTGATCAGCCGATTGAAGAAGATCAGTTTGAGACAGTCGATAGTGAGTCTTCCCTAGACGGCTAACTGGAGCTAGGAAGTCAGTGACTTATCAGTTAGTGCAGGTGCTTTTTCACTATGCGGCGGTCACCACGCCAGCGATGCAGCAGGCGGCCAGCGATCGCGCGCAGCGCATTGCCTCAGACGTACCGGGGCTGATTTGGAAGATCTGGACTTATGATCCAGACACCTCAGAAGCGGGAGGCGTCTATCTGTTTGCAGACGAGGCTAGCGCTCAAGCTTATCTGGCAGGGCCAATTTTTGCTAGCCTCCAAGCGATGCCCGCCGTGGCCAATATGCAGGTCAAGCGGCTAGAAGTAGACCGCGATCGCAGCTTGATCACGCGAGCACCCCTGCCTTAGGCAAGCCGTGAGCTAGTTCGCTTCCAGGCGCTGCCGCAAGACAGCGTAGAGCACCCGCGACAGTTCTCGCCGCTGAAGTACCTGTTTATCTTGGGGGGTTTGAGCAAAGGCCAGTTCATAGGCGTCAGGGGCCGCTTTTTTGAGCAAGAAGGAAAGCTGCTCTCGCGTCATAGCGGTATCGGGGGCGAAGCGACCATAGCCCATGCCTGCGACAAGTCTGTGAGAGGAGAGGGTTTCGATGGTTTCGTAGGCCCAGTGAGCACCGGGGCGTACGTCAAAAAAAGAAGGAATAGCGGGCAGTCGCTTTTCCAACGCCAGCAAGTTGACTAGAGCGGTGCACACAACGGCGCGGGTGACAGTGGCATAGGGGCGAAAGTGCAGATCCTGGTGGCTTTCGCTGCGGACAATACCCGCGGCTGCCATTACCTGAATTGCTTCAAAATCTGGATCGTCGTGAGCCACATCGTCGAACCAGAAGATAGGCATCCCGTTACGGGTCAGGAAGCCCTGCAGCTTGCGAAT
>JAAHIC010000756.1 GCA_010671965.1 Leptolyngbya sp. SIO4C5 | reverse complement strand
TGGCTCTAGTGGCCGAATATATTGTGCAGCAGCTAGAGCGGCGAAAAGAAACTCGGCGCTCTAGCTGCTGCACAATATATTCGGCCACTAGAGCCGCATCTGCATCGACGCGCGCTACCTCAACTACGTTGATGCGAATTTGTCGATTGTTATCTTGCAGAATCTGCTGCAGTCCTGTCCGCAGGGATTCAATGCCGGTACCGCCCCGGCCAACCACGACTCCGGGCCGCGCAGTCTTGATCTCTAAGTCAATTTGATCGGCTTTCCGCTCAATGCGAACTTCAGAGATACCTGCATTACTGAGGTTCTTCTCAATATGCTGGCGAATCTTATGATCTTCTTGCAGTAAATCAGGATAGCGGGTGCTGTCAGCGTACCAGCGCGAGCGATGGTCTTGGATGACTCCCAAACGGAATCCAGTTGGGTGGATTTTTTGTCCCACAGGTGTGTCCTCTAATCAGATGAAGGCAGAAACGTAAGGCTTAGGCTTTATTCGGCTGCAGGGGCTACAGCGATCGTGATGTGGCAGGTTGGCTTACGAATTTGGTAAGCTCGGCCCTGAGCGCGGGGACGAAATCGCCGCAAGGTGGGACCTTGGTCCGCGTAAGCTTCACTTACAATTAGGCCCGCTGGATTTAATCCTTCGTTGTGCTCAGCGTTGGCAACCGCAGAACGCAAGACTTTAAGAATTGGTTGGCAAGACCGATAAGGCATGAACTCTAGAAGAATCAGAGCCTCTCGGTAAGAAAGCCCCCGAATCTGATCGAGAACTCGTCGCACTTTGTGTGGCGACATCCGGACATATCGGGCAACGGCCTTCACCTGTGCAGACGTATCAACAGCCATCTCTATCTACTCCACTCAATGCTTTTCTATCGACGGGCTTTTTTATCGCTCTTAGCGTGACCCCGGAAGGTACGGGTAGGGGCAAACTCCCCTAACTTGTGCCCAACCATTTGCTCACTCACGTAGACAGGAACGTGTTGCCGACCGTTGTGAACCGCGATCGTATGTCCAATCATCTGAGGCAAGATGGTAGAAGCCCGAGACCAGGTTTTAATAACCTGCTTTTCTCCTTTGGCATTCAGCGTTTCAATCTTTTTCAAAAGATGGTCAGCCACAAAGGGGCCTTTTTTCAACGAGCGAGACATAGGATTACCAACTCAACAGGATTGCGTTTCTGACAGGCTGCCGTGCAGCTAATCGACCAGACAAATCTTTAAGCGCTACGCCCACCCCGGCCTCGCTTAGAAGCACGGCGGCGGCGACGGACGATCAGTGCATTACTAGCTTTCTTCTTTTTGCGAGTTTTCAGGCCGAGAGCTGGCTTACCCCAAGGCGTAACAGGGCCGCTACGACCAATGGGTGCCCTACCTTCACCGCCACCATGAGGGTGATCGACCGGGTTCATAACGCTACCGCGAACCTCAGGTCTGCGACCGCTCCAGCGCTTACGCCCTGCTTTGCCGAGCGTGACGTTACGTACATCAGCGTTGCCCACCTGACCGATTGTGGCATAGCACTCACAGCGAATCATCCGGACTTCACTAGAAGGCAGTTTCAGCGTGACGTAGTTGCCATCCTTGGCAACGAGCTGGGCAGAAGTGCCTGCTGCTCTGACAATTTGGCCCCCACGACCAGGAATGAGCTCAACATTATGAACCTGAGTACCCAAAGGAATATTAGATAAAGGCAGCGCATTGCCGATTTCTAAATCCGCACCGGGACCTGAAACAACAGTTGAACCCACGGCTAAATTAGCGGGATGCAGAATGTATCTCTTTTCGCCATCCTCATAGTGCAGCAGAGCAATTCGAGCATTGCGATTGGGATCGTATTCAATTGCCGCAACCTTGGCCGGAACGTTGTGCTTGTTGCGCTGAAAATCGATGACTCGATAAAGCCGCTTGTGCCCACCGCCGCGATGACGACAGGTGATGACGCCGCGATTATTTCGACCCTTGGCTCGGTGAACCGAGCGAGTCAGAGACTTTTCAGGTTCACTTCGCGTAATCTCGGTGAAATCTGAAACAGTCCGCTCTCGCGTTCCAGGGGTGTATGGCCGATATGAACGGATTCCCATGACTCAAATCCTCGTTTGCACTACCTAACTTCAGCTCTAAAAAATCGTGACAATATCTGCAATGGAACGCGGCTACACTTCAGGAAACAGCGTAATAGTGTCCCCGATCGCCAAGGTGACTACAGCCCGCTTGTAGGTTGGCTTATACCCTAAGAAACGACCGAAACGGCGCTGCTTGCGAGGCGGATTCACCGTACTGACGCCAGTTACCTTAACGTCAAATAGCTGCTCGATCGCTGCTTTAATTTCTGGCTTAGTGGCTTTGGGGGCAACTTCAAACGTGTACTGATTGTTTTCTAACAGTAAGGTTGCCTTTTCAGTCACGATTGGGCGGCGAATGATGTCTGCCAAAATGCCAGGATCAAAAGACTTAGTCATTGTAAACCTCCTGGATCTTTTCAAGGGCTGACGCTGTCACAATGAGGCTGTCTGCTAGCAGCAGGTCGTACACATTGAGGTTGGTAGCCGAAATGAGCTTTAGGTTAGCGACATTGCGTACAGACAGATAAAGGTTTTCTGGTAGGTCTGAAGCAATGAGCAAAATTTTGCTGTCGGGATCGACATTCCACCGGGCGATCGCGACAGCAAAATTTTGCTCATTGCTTCAGACCTACCAGAAA
>JAAHIC010000755.1 GCA_010671965.1 Leptolyngbya sp. SIO4C5 | reverse complement strand
ACCTCTGTTTCCCCGTCCTAATTTATTTGCTGCGCCGCTATCAAATATCATTGTTAGCGCTTTTATTGGGAACTGTTTTGGTATCGCTCAACTATCGCTTCATCATCAATATTGATCCCTGTGCAACTCCAGTTCCCTTTGACGTTCATGCTGCTTGCCAGAATCCTTGGGACTGGAATTTGCACAGACTATTTTCAATTCATGTTCCCTATGGCATATTTCTAGCAAGGCTACCTGAATTTGTCTTGGGTATGTGGTTTGCTCAGCTGCAGGCGGATGGAACTTTAGCGCAATTTTTGAGCTGCTGGCAGGTTCGACTAAAGATTTTGCTAGCTGGAATTGTTTGCTGGGGGTTAGGCAATATAGTGTCTTACTATAAAGCTAGTTGGCCGCTCTGCGACTGTCTGTTATGTTTGGGATTAGTTGCTATTTTGCTGGCTCTTTTTTATGGCTGTGAGCACTCACCCGTAAGACACCTTGAATGGATTATTAAGGCTTTATCTAAAGTGTCTTACGAAATTTTTCTGATTCATCAAGTAGTTTTCTTTTTGCTGGCTAGAGTCTTTTTAGTAGATGCCTTAGGATACGCTAATTTCTCTGTACTATATCTCTTCGTAATGCTATTTGCAGCCGGTCTGCTTAACTACAGCTGTCGTTCTTTAACTATTAATAGTATTCCATTTGCTAGTAGCTTATATGCTTGGACTGAACGGCGAGGCGCGCGGCTGCTCAAACGCTATCTCAATTACAGACAGTCTCGTATTCCCTCAGGAGTTTGAGTCGAAGGGCTGGTCTGCGGCAGTAGGAGAATAGAAGTAAGATAGGAGCAGAAAACTTCTATTCTGAATTTTATCTCAGCAGCTTGTCATTATGCGTCTGTTTATTGTTGCGGCTTTGGCGATCGCGCTGTTAGCTATTTTATTCGCAGTCCAGAACAACAACTTAGTCACTATCAATTTACTGACTTGGCAGTTTCAAGAATCGCTGGCGCTGGTGCTGCTGGTGACTTTGGCAATTGGCGTTGTGGTTGGTCTTTTAGTGTCAATGCCAGCTTTGATTCGCCGCAACTGGCGCAACTCCCGCTTCAAGCGGCAGGTCGATAGTCTAGAAACGCAAATCACTGAAGCACAGCAAAAAATTACCGCCCAAACAGGTAAGCAGGGAACGCTGCGAGAGAGCTACAATACGCTGCTGAGTTCGCTGGGGCTGATGGATGCAGTCACCGGGCTGCTGCATCAGAAGTCTTTGTCTCAGACCGTCTCGTCCCTATTGCGGCGTCTGTATACCGAAGTTGAAGATCCGCACTACCGCTCTGTTTGTTTATTCCTGATGCAGGCGGCCCCTGCCGCTGAGCAGCAGGGAATTCTCAAAACGCAGGAAAAGCTGCTCTGGCAGGCGATCGCCAATATTCTGCAGCAAAATGCCGCTGTGGAAAGCTGGCTTTACAGCGATGGCAAAGGTCAGTTTGCCTGCACGGCCACGGGACTAGACGGCAAGCAGGCGGCAGACTATGGGGAGGCCCTGCAGGCATTTGTGGTTAAAAGTCCGGTGCGGCTGCAGGATGACTCCGTGGTAGACGTCAATTTAAGCGTTGGCGGCGCGATCGCTGATCGCAGTCATCCCACCGATGGCGCTACCCTATTGCAGCAGGCCGAAGAAGCCCTGACCCAGGCGCAGCAGCGCGGACGCAATCGGTTTCGGCTGCTGCAGGTAACGGCCTAGTCGCTGGGTGTATGCCGCGAGAAGACGTAAATTCGCTGGGTTTCTAGCTGCTGGCACAGTTCGGAAGGCTGAACTCCCCCTGACTGATTGTCTAAACGGAAAATTTGCCGATCCAGCTTGATCTGTAAATTAGTAAACGGATCGCTCCCCGGTGAAACCATGAACTCTAGCTGAGCAATGGATTCCCAGGTGGCTAGCTGGTCAAGAATCTTAGCGATCGCCTCTAAATAGGGGTGATCGCTGTGCTGGTACCAGTCGGCAGACACCAGATCGGGCTGATCAAGGCCCAGGTTGACAATTAGCGAGGCACGGCCAAACAGGGCGATCGCTACCGAACGAGCTTCTTCCTGCAGGTGTAAATCGTGCTGCTCGACCAGATGGCGCAGCTTTTCCAAGCGCTCATAGCGGGCTGTCACTGGAATCCTATCTTCTTGCCAGTGAATAGCCACTGTGAGCAGATAGGACTGCAAGAGCAGATGCCCCATCTTTTTGGCCTTGGTAGCCAGATATTCAGAATTGTAGGAGGTGGCTTCAATCAGCAGCGGTACGCGATCGACCATCTCTAAGCCATAGCCCTTGAGGCCAGCAATCTTACGGGGATTATTCGTAATCAGGCAAAACTGCTTCACCCCGATGTCGTTGAGAATCTGCGCCCCCACGCCGTAGTTGCGCTGATCGACCGGCAGGCCCAGCTTTTCGTTAGCTTCAACCGTATCTAACCCCATATCCTGCAGAGAATAGGCTTTGAGCTTATTGATTAAGCCGATGCCGCGCCCTTCTTGGCGCAGATAGACCACCACTCCCTTGCCAGCATTTTCAATCATCTTCAAGGCTGCTTGGAGCTGCATCCGACAGTCGCAGCGCAGTGACCCCAATGCATCCCCCGTCAAGCACTCTGAATGCACCCGCACCATGACTGAAGCTTGATCAAAAGTGGCCGGATCAGATCGGAAACTCACAAGTCAGGACTCCAGTCACCAACCCTA
>JAAHIC010000754.1 GCA_010671965.1 Leptolyngbya sp. SIO4C5 | reverse complement strand
TCGGGCATAAATTTTTTCTGAAAGCTTATGGCCGAAAGCGCCGCTCTGAAGCAAGAGCGGCGCTTTTACTTTGCTCTAGCGGCTGGATTGCGGTAGTGATTGTCAAAAAACGATCAGCTCCATTATGCGTCTCGTGGACTTACTTCATTCCTGCCGACTCGAGCGCCTGGGCCATCATCACTTTATGAGTGCTGCGATCGCTCTCGCCTTTTTCAGGGCGGCGCTGAATGTATTTGCCATCTGGCTGTAGATCCCAGGCTTGGCGATTGTCACTCAGCATTAGGTCTAAAATTGCCTGTAACTCTTTGAAGATTTTGGCATCTTCAATCGGCACCACGGCTTCCACCCGGCGGTTAAGATTGCGCGGCATCCAGTCCGCACTGCCAATAAACATCTGCTCGTCGCCGTTGTTGTGGAAGTAGAAAATACGCGAATGTTCTAAAAAGCGACCGATGACGCTGATCACCCGAATATGGTCGCTGATGCCTTTGAGGCCCGGACGCAGGCAGCAAATGCCGCGCACGATCAGGTCAATTTCTACGCCTGCTTGTGACGCTTCATAAAGGGCAGCGATAATCGGTGCGTCTACCAGCGCGTTCATCTTGGCAATAATTTTGCCTTTCTTGCCATCCCGACAGTTTTCCGTTTCGCGCCGAATCATGTCCAACATGCGCTGGCGTAGCGTCACCGGGGCAATCAGCAGCTTGCGAAAAGAGGACTGCTGCGAGTAGCCAGTTAGATAGTTGAACAAATCGGTGAGGTCAGCGCCCAAGTCATCCCGGCAGCTTAGCAGGCCCAAATCCGTGTAGAGTCGCGCCGTTTTAGGATTGTAGTTACCCGTGCCAATGTGGACATAGCGGCGAATGCGATCGCCCTCCTGCCTAACCACTAAGGACGTTTTAGTGTGAGTTTTCAGCCCCATCAGGCCGTAAACAACGTGAACGCCGGATTTCTCTAGCTTTCGCGCCCAGTTAATGTTGTTTTCTTCGTCAAAACGGGCTTTGAGTTCAACCAGCACCGCTACCTGCTTGCCATTCTCAGCCGCCGAAATTAGCGACTGCACAATAGGCGAATCGCCGGAGGTGCGGTACAGGGTCATTTTCAGCGCCAGTACGTCCGGGTCGTGGGCCGCATAGGTGATGAAGCGCTGCACCGTTGAGGCAAAGGAGTGATAGGGATGGTGAAAGAGCTGATCAGAGCGCTGAATGATGGTAAAAAAGTCTTCAGTTTCTTCAGCCTCTAGGTCATCACTGGTGGCATCGCTGATGTGCTGTAGATGCTTAGGCACTACGGGGGCCCAAGGCTCATCCTTGAACTGAGGCAACGGTAGGCTCATGAAGGTCATCAAATCGCCCAGGTTGATCAGACCTTCAACTTCGTACAGATCTGCATCGGTTAGTTCAAGCTGCCGCATGAGATTGCTTCTCACCGACTCCGGCATTGACTTTTCAATCTCAATGCGTACGGCAGAGCCGCCTAGGCGGCGCTTACGGAGTTCTTGCTCAATCGCCAATAGCAGGTCGTCAGCTTCATCTTCTTCCACGTCTAGGTCAGCGTTGCGGGTAATGCGGAAGGTATAGCAGTCTTGCACCTCCATCCCCGGAAACAGATCATCGAGATTGTGGGCAATTACCTGCTCTAAAGGCACTCCCAGCCAAACGCTAGACTTGCTGCCTTTACCTGTGCGCAGCGAGTCCGGCAGCTTCACGAAGCGAGGCAGCACTTTGGGCACCTTGACCCGGGCGAAATGCTCTTTGTTGGTGTCTGGTTCCTGGATCACGACGGCCAGATTCAGGCTCAGATTAGAAATGTAGGGAAAGGGATGGCCTGGATCGACTGCTAAGGGTGTGAGAACCGGAAAAATCTGCTCTTCAAAGTATTCGTTTAAATAGGCTTTCTGCTCAGATTTGAGATCTTCATAATTCATCAGGCGAATGCCGTTCTTCACCATCAGGGGCCGCAGCTCTTGCTCAAAGTGGCTGTGCTGAATCTCAACCATTGGCCGCAGGCGATCGCTGATATCCTGCAGATGCTTTTGGGGCATCCGACCATCAGGTGTCTGCTTAGTGACCCCCGCTTCAATCTGCTGTTTGATGCCGGCCACTCGCACCATAAAAAATTCGTCTAGGTTGGTGCTGAAGATTGACATAAACTTAAGCCGCTCCAGCAGAGGGGTGCGCTCATCCACCGCTTCATGCAGTACGCGAAAGTTGAACTCCAGCCAGCTCAGCTCGCGGCTGAAGTAATACTGCGGATCCTCCAGACGGGACTTGTCTGGTGGCGATTGAGCGATGGTCATGATGATCCCCTTCTAGAACACTTCATCTTCAATTCCAACCCACCATTCCCCTAAATTCATCAGCTCGTGATGGAGGGCACTTAGCTCCTGATGGTATTGCTCACTCGGTAGCGTATGGCGGCGTTCCTGTAGCTTTTTTAGGCGTAGCTGAACTAACAGCCAGGGCTTGCTGGCACCACTGGTAGCTCCAATATATTTACCTAGCTCATCGCTGTTCATAGGCGCTTCAGTTAAAAGACAGAATTGTCAGGTTCTAGGAGATTAACAAATACCTGGAGCTAGAACTGTGACGTTTTTTTCTACGGCCTGAAGCAACCGCGATCGCCTGCGGCCAATGGTTGAGATTCAGCACAGCCACTTTGAGCAAGAGCTGCGGCCCCTGATGGTGAAGAACGGCATTCGCCTGATG
>JAAHIC010000753.1 GCA_010671965.1 Leptolyngbya sp. SIO4C5 | reverse complement strand
AGATTGTTCAGCTTATAGGACTTAGCAGATTTTGTTCGCAGCAAAGATTGGACTTCTGGCACCGAAATCAGCTTCTCTTCTAGCTGCACCGTGGGTATTTCAATCGTGAAGGTCGAGCCTTTGCCTAGGCCAGCACTCTCAGCTCTGACGTTGCCCTCATGAGCTTCCATGATGTAATGAACAATGGCTAAGCCCAAGCCTAATCCCCGCTGCGATCGCGTTGTTGAGCTATCGGCTTGACGAAACCGCTCAAAAATATGAGGCAGCACTTCGGGATCAATGCCCTGTCCCGTATCGGTGACGCAGATTCGCACGCGATCGCTCACAAGTTCTAGCTTAACGCTGACCTGCCCTGCTTCAGGCGTAAACTTGACCGCATTAGAGAGCAGGTTGAGCAAGACTTGCTGCAGGCGATCGGCATCTCCCAGGACAACTGGCTCAAACTCACGAAATTCTGTAATAATTTCAATTTTCTTAGCCGCTGCCTGAGGCTGAATCGTTTCTAGAGCGGCCTTGACGACGACTATGAGGTCGCTTTGGCTCATCAGCGTCAGCGTCAGCTCCATCTGATTGCGAACGATACGGGATACGTCCAAGATGTCTTCTACGAGCTGAGAGAGCGCCCGCGTGTTGCGCTGAATTGTAGATAAGCCGCGATTAAAAGCTACTTCATCCAAGCGTCGAACTGAGAGGAGCTGAACCCAGCCCTGAATGGCATTGAGGGGTGTTCTCAGTTCATGGGAAAGGGTAGCAATGAACTCATCTTTGAGCCGATTAGCAGCTTCGGCCTCGGTTCGGGCTGCCTGCTCTCGCTCAATCAGCTGTTCCCGCTCGGCTTCCGCCTGTTTGCGATCGCTCACGTCTCGCCAAGTGACGACTAGGCCATCTTGAAGCTTCGCGGCCCGCACATCAATAGCCGCCCGCTCTCCTTTAGAGCCAGACAGGGAGTATTCCTGATTGAGATCATGACCGACTTTGAGTACTTGGCAAAAGTCTGTGAATAAGGTTGTGGCATGCACAAAGGGCATCACCTGACGCAGCGGTTGCTCAACTAAACGCGCTTTATCGGTCTTCAAGTATTGGCAGGCTGACTGATTGACGTACTCAATCATGAAATCTACAACTTGCTGGTTCTGATCGCGCTGGGCTGAGTAGATACCAAAGCAGTCCACCATTGTCTCTACCGAAGTGCGAAATCGATCCTCGCTCTCCTTGAGCGCAGCTTCGGCGCGCAGGCGTTCTGCCCGGTCTTCTGCCTCTCGCAAAGCTCGCCGCATTGCTGGCAGGAGCCGATCTAGGCGCTGCTTGAGTACGTAGTCTGTTGCGCCCTTCTGCATGGCTTCGATCGCCTGTTCTTCCCCCAAGACGCCTGAAACGAGGATGAAAGGAACTGACGGGCAAACTTCTTGCGCAATACTGAGCGCAGACAAACCGTTGAACCCTGGCAGCGCGTAGTCTGCCAACACCAAGTCAAAAGTTTGATTTTGCAGCGCCTCAACAAAGTCGGCCTGAGAAACAACCTCCACAAAATGACAGCGCATTTCTTCGCTGTTGAGCGTTTGTTGAATTAGCTCTAGATCTCTAGTGTCGTCCTCTAATACTAAAACCTGCAACATCGTAAAACTTTCTATTTGAACTTTTTCTAAATCAAATCAAAGCTATGTGTCTTTGCTTTAAGAAAAATTATGCGCTATTAGCTGAATAAAGCGTATCCCCCGTTAGCTGCATGATGTAAAGTCGCTGCAGCCGCTAAACCTAAAAATGCTTTGCGTCTGTTGCTAATAGCTGTTTATTTATTCAAGCCAGTAAAATCTGCTCAAACATGTGATCTCTTCAGCGCTGACGCAACTTGCTAGGCTTAGGCAATGCAAAATAGAAAGTTGCCCCCTGATCAACTTCCCCTTCAAACCAGACACGTCCGTCATGGCGATGCACAATCCGCTTGACGTTGGCTAAGCCAATACCTGTACCTTCAAACTGCGACTGGCTATGCCCCCGCTGGAAGATACCAAATAGGCGATCGCTGTAGCTCATATCAAAGCCTACGCCATTGTCTTTCACGAAAAAGACCACCTCATCTTTATGCTCAAAGCTACCAATCGTAATTTCTGCAGTCTCCTCTAAGCGGGTGAACTTGACGGCATTATCGACTAGATTTTGAAAAACCGCCCGCAGCAGACCTGGATCACCCCAGACAATAGGGAGCGGCTGCACCGACCAGTAAATTTTGCGACCACGCATTTCAGCTTTGATGCCCTCTAAAATAGCCTTGACCAGACGATAAGTATCTACCTGAATCATCTCCATTTCAACCTTTCCCGTCCGCGAAAAGGCCAGCAAATCCTCAATCATTTCCCCTGCTTCCTGCGAAAGGCTAGAAATGACATCTAAATAGTGCTGAGCTGTTTCATCACCGCTAAAAGCTTCTTGGATATGTTCGCTCAGCAGCCGAGTAAAGCCGTTGATTTGGCGAATGGGCGATCGCAAATCGTGAGAAACCGAGTAGGCAAATAGCTCTAACTCCTGATTGGTTGCTTTGAGCTGATCTGTTCGCTCTTCAACCTTGGCTTCTAAGTGCTGGTTTAGCTGCTGCAGCTTTAGCTCAGCCTGCTTTTGGGCCGTAATATCTTCAACTAGTCCTTCAATTCTGGCTGAGTTGCCGCTCTGGGAGAGAGTTTCACTCACCCGCAGCCAAATCGACTCATTCTCT
>JAAHIC010000752.1 GCA_010671965.1 Leptolyngbya sp. SIO4C5 | reverse complement strand
TTTTTCAGCTCTAGGCTTGATACGTTAGCCCATCTTTTAGAGGTCGCAGAGAAGCATTTTGCTAACGATATAGAGTCCCTATTTCAGCGCCGAATAGCGCCGGATATGCTTCCCTTCGGCACGCAGATAGCCTTTACCTGCAACCAGCCTCGTAACTTTGCTCTGTGGTGTTTGGATCAGCCAGCCAATAACTTGAATCCTGATGTAGCCTCTCTGGCTAATGCCCGCAATCATATTTCAGCCACCAAAGAGCTGTTGGCCAGCATTGATATCGATGTTGCCGAGACTAAACTTTCAGAAAATAAACGGCTTGAACTGGGACAGGGACTCTACGCAGACTTGCCTGGACTTTCGTACGTAGACGACTTTTTGATGCCAAACTTTTATTTTCATCTGACTACGGCATACGACATCATGCGGATGGCCGGAGCACCAATAGGCAAGCGCGATTTCATGATGCATTTAGTTCCTTTCGTCAAGCATCAAGGTACTACATAAACGCAAAGATCATCCCTCACCTGAAATTCTTCGAGTGCTAGCGATCGCACCCTCAGGTAGTTATGCCATACGTCATGACTATATCGGTTGGGATATGCAGAACCTAAGGCTTGATCGGGGGCTTGTCCATGTCTGACCCTGGTGAGGTAATGCGGATATTGGACTAAGCAGGTGATGCTGGATCTTGATAGCGAAGGTAATAAGTCGGTTTTGCGTCTGATAGGAGTCTTGTCGCTGGGTAAGACTTTTTTGTAGGTTGTGGGGTTGGGCAGATGTCGCTGAATTGAGGCTTTGGGGCAAGTTGATCTAAGGGGCATTACGGACAATCTCGATGATGACCAACAACACAACAGTAAAAGTTAGCGTATGGGACGCAACGAAGCTGATACCCGGGCACAACTGATCGATCCAGCGCTTCACAGCAGAGGATGGACAGAACAGGGCCATATTAAGCGGGAGCAGACACCAGGAGCGATCGATATCGTTCAGAAAAGCAACTCGTAAAAGTGGCTGCGTCGTTCAGGATTTACGGTCTGTCTCTAACCTCGGTTTTTCTCGACACGGCATGTGCTTAGACATTTTCAATGTCCTGTAGCCACAATGGGTATGCTGCCTATGCCCTTGGAACGAAGTAACCCTAGATGACTGTTTCAAATACTGCTCAAAATATTCTGCAATACGAGTCAACGATTTGGTCAACAGCTGACCTATTGCGGGGCTGTGGCATCAAAGAATCAGAATGGCCGTCCTACATGATGCCGTTCTTTGCCCTGGTGATGATTGAGAGCCGTTTGCTCAGGATGTTTGATGAGCTAAAGGCGGAACTGGGAGAAGACACCCTCGAAGAGATTGAGCCGGATGACCTGATCGAGCTGATTCAGGATAAGGGGCAGGGCTACAACGTCTACATCTTTGAGAAGCATCAGACGCTTAAGGATATCTGCCAGAACGATAAAGCCTTTGATGTGGACTTTGACGCTTATCTGAAAGGGTATGACGGGGAAACCAAAGACCTGTTGGGGGTGGATGCCTTTGACGGGGAAAAGTTTCTCGATATCAAAGGGGTGATTGCCAAGCTCAGGGCAAAGAAGGTGCTGTTTAGCTATGTCAAAGCCTGGAGCGGCATTGACCTGAAGCCGTTTAATAACTCCGACATCACTACCCTAGAAGAACACATCAAACGCCGTTGGGCGGATATTTCCGCTGAGACAGCGGGGGAACAGTACACACCAGATGATGTGATCGCCCTGATTGCGGAGATTATCGCGTCAAAGATTGAGGATTCGGATCGCCTGCTGAAAATCTATGACTGTACCTGTGGGGGTGGCAACCTGCTGTTTGGGGTGGAAGACCGGATTAAGGCAAAAGGACAAAAATATACCCAAACCTTTGGGCAAGACTGGAATGATGCCCTTTATGCTCTAGCCAAGATTGAAAGTCGGTTTCGGGTGGATTCTAAGATCGAGCATGGCAACACCCTGACCGATGACAAGTTCTTTGCGGATGAGTTTGACGTGGTGGTGGCAAATCCGCCCTATGGGGTGGACTGGAAGGGCTTTCAGAAAGACATCCGCAATGATAAGACCCAGCGGTTTCACCATTTGCCCTCGGTGGGGGATGGGCAGTTGTTGTTTATGCAACACCTGATTTCTAAGCTGAATGCCACGGGTATGGGAGTGGTGGTTCACAATGGCTCAACCTTGTTTAGTGGCGATGCTGGATCGGGGGAAAGCAATATCCGTAAATGGATGCTGGATAACGACCTGGTGGAAGCGGTGATCCAGCTGCCGACAGATGAGTTTTTTAACACCAATATCTATACCTATCTGTGGGTGCTGAATAAGCAGAAACCCGCTGAACGGAAAGATCGGGTGATGTTGATCAATGCCAGTGAGAAGTTTAAGCCCCTGAAGAAAAACAAAGGCTCGAAGCGGAAAGCGGTGGATGAGGCCAACCGCTTAGAGATTGTGAAAACGTTGGAACAGTGGGCAGATAACGACTACGCCAGGGTGTTTGATAAGGAGTTTTTCTATTTCAATAAGCAGGCGATCATGCTCACGAATGTGGATGAGCAGGGCAGAACGTTTGCCAGTCGCCTGAAGGAAGGGAAAAAGAGCCTGAAGCTGAAACCTGTGAAGCTGGACAACGGGGAACGGATGCTAACGGAATTTACGATCCTTGAATCGCCTGCTCCGGAAAGCAAAGAGGATGTGA
>JAAHIC010000751.1 GCA_010671965.1 Leptolyngbya sp. SIO4C5 | reverse complement strand
GTTATAGACCATGTGGGCTTCGTCTGTACCATCCCCGAAGTAGGCCACATGGTCTATAACTTTGCCCTGCCGCCGCTGGTGCTCTACACCTTTTATCAACAAGACGCCACAGCGCTGACAAACTGGGCCAAGACCCTAGACTATCCTTCTGAAGCCACCACCTTTTTTAATATCCTGGACACCCACGACGGCATTGGCCTGATGGGGGTGAAAAATATTCTGCCGCCGGAAGAAATTCAGTTCATTCTACAGAAGGCTCGCGATCAGGGGGCGTTTATCTCCTATCGCACCAGTGAAGACGGGCAAAAAGAACCCTACGAAATCAACACCACCTGGTTCAGCGCCCTCAATCTAGAAAGCAGCTCTGAGGAAATCGGCTTTCAGGTGAAGCGGTATGTGGCCTCGCGCAGCATTGCGCTGGTGCTACGGGGGGTACCGGGCATTTATCTACACGGCCTGATTGGCAGCCGCAACGATGTCGAAACAGTGCTGCGCACCCAGTCAAAGCGAGATATCAACCGCCGAGCTATCCATCAGGCCGAGGTGACGCAGGCGATCGCCGATCCTCAGTCCAAGCTAGCCCATATTGTGCAGCAGCTTGGACGCCTGCTGGAAATTCGGGTGCGTCAGAGCGCTTTTCATCCCAATGGCAATCAGCGAATTTTGGCGCTGGCCCCGGAAATATTTGCCGTTTTGCGGGTTTCACCAGACTGCTCGCAGCACATTCTGACCTTAACTAATGTCACCCCCCGTCCCTGTCAGCTAGAAATTTCTCTGCTGGAGCTGGGTGTTTCAGGACTGTATTCAGATGTTGCCGAAGTTGAGGTTAGCGATGGGGCAATTATTTGCGCTATGCCCGCCGATAGTCACTGGTATGACCTAGTGGGCCGTCGGGGTTGGCGGGCCGAAAACCAAACGCTAGCGATCGCCCTCAAGCCCTATGACGTGGTGTGGCTGGTGCCCTTTGTGGAACTAGAACAGGCGATCGAATCGGCCTGAGCTTGTCATAATGACGGGTAAGACGCCAGCTCAGCGCCATGAAGCGATTTACCCAGCTCTTTCAGGCCGTAGACGCCACGACTTCAACCAATGCCAAAGTGCAGGCACTGCAGGATTATTTTCAAACTGAAAAGCCCCGCAACGCGGTCTGGGCGCTATATTTGCTGCTGGGCAAAACCCGCCGCCGCTTGGTGACTTCTCGCGTGCTGCGGGAAGTATTTCTGCAAATTTCTGATATTCCGGAATGGCTATTTAAAGACTGCTATGCCCATGTGGGAGACTCTGCCGAGGCGATCGCCCTGTTGCTCAAAAATGTCTCATTAGAGGCGGAACCGTTAGATCTGCCGCTCCACGTCTGGATGGAAGAGGTAATTCCCACCGTCAAGCAGGTGGAGACTGAGGCGGAGCTGCGGGACTTGATTGTCTCCTGGTGGGCTTCACTGGCGGAATTTGAGGTGTTTGTCTTAAATAAGGTGCTCACGGGTGCCTTTCGTTTTGGCGCTTCTAGCAAGCTGGTGATCCGGGCCTTGGCCCGCGCCTATGACCTGCCAGAAGCGGTTTTGACCCACCGCCTCATGGGTGACTTTGAACCTACTGCCGAATTTTTTCAGCAGCTTGTTAGCGCAGAAGCCGCAGAAACCGCCCCTAGCCAGCCCTATCCGTTTTTTCTAGCCTCGCAAATTGACGAAGCTAAATTTCAGCTAGAAGACCTGTCGCGCTGGCAGGCGGAATGGAAATGGGACGGCATTCGGGCTCAGATTATTCGGCGGGCAGGGGAAGCCTTTATCTGGTCGCGGGGAGAAGATTTAGTCACGCATCAGTTTCCCGAACTGGAAACCTGCTTTCTAGAAAATTTTGCCGATGGCCTCGTCTTCGACGGCGAAATTGTCTGCTGGGATGGCGATCGCCCAATGAACTTCAACGCCTTGCAAAAGCGACTGGGCCGTAAGCGGGTGAGTAAAAAGCTGATGCAGGAAAGTCCGGTGCACTTCATCGCCTACGACCTGCTAGAACACCAGGGGCAAGACATTCGGGAAAAACCGCTGCGCGATCGCCGCCAGTATTTATTCAATGTGTTAGACCAGTCGAGCGCAGACTGTGTCAGTCCGTCCCAAGTGGTGATAGCCGAGAGCTTTGAACAGCTGCAGCAGTTGAGAGGGCGATCGCGCTCTGAAGCCGCTGAAGGGTTGATGCTTAAAGCCTTAGACAGTCCCTACTTAGTGGGTCGCAAGCGAGGCTACTGGTGGAAATACAAAGTAGAGCCGATGACCTTGGATGCAGTGCTGATCTACGCCCAGGCCGGCAGCGGCAAGCGGGCCAACCTGTTTACAGACTACACCTTTGCTCTCTGGCGAGAGGATGAGCTGGTGCCCTTCGCCAAAGCTTACTCTGGCCTAGACAACGCCGAAATTGAAAAGCTCGATCGCTGGATTCGTCGCCACACAGTTGAGCGGTTTGGCCCGGTACGATCGGTAGAGCCGATTCACGTGTTTGAAATTGGCTTTGAGGGCATTGCCGAGTCTAGCCGCCACAAGTCCGGCATTTCAGTTCGCTTTCCCCGCATCCTGCGCTGGCGACATGACAAACCTGCCAAAGAAGCTGATACCTTGCAGTCGGCCCTAGCGCTGCTGTCAATAGAGCAGGCGCATTGACTTCGTAGCTCTGCCTCTAGCCTGTCTACTGTAACCGCCAAACTGAACTGTGGCTTGATTA
>JAAHIC010000750.1 GCA_010671965.1 Leptolyngbya sp. SIO4C5 | reverse complement strand
TCCTATAACGCAACTGATGCAGGGAAATGTTCTGGCCACGCAGCCAGAACTGTTAACCAATCAAAAAGATCGAACCCTGATGTTGCCAGATTGGCTGGGCACCGGCTACAAGCGAAATATTCTGCTGGAGCGGGATTCTTTCACTGACACTGCATCATTTGCGTTATAGGGAAGACATTGTCTCCATCGTCCCGGGCATTCAACGCAACTGTTTCGAATTTTCGTTTGTCACTACTGGCAAAGCTGCTGTTGAACAGCAACTTATTACTGCTGATCAGGAAGTCTTTTTCCAAAATTCGGATCTGCCGGGGGCCGAAATTCGAGAATATGCCGAACAGGATTTTTTGGCCGTAGATGTTCACATCGAGAAATCGGCGTTGGCGGCCATGGTGATGGAATATGAGGAATCCTTGCCCTTAGCGTTTCGGCGCATGGTCTTGGGCAATGACGAGCGCCCGGTCCTGCCTCCCCTCAAGATCACCCCAACCATGCAGCGGTTATTGCAGCAAATCTGGCAATGCCCTCACACGGGGCTGACGAGATCGCTCTTCTTAGAAGCCAAATCTCTAGAGCTAATTGCCCTCTACATCGAAGCGGCTCAAACTGAAGCGGGAGCTTCATCAAACCTACCAGCGGCTGATGTGGAAAGCATCCAGCAGGCCCAAACGATTTTGCGGCAAAACCTGTGTACGCCCCCATCATTAATGGAGCTGGCGCGTCAGGTCGGCATTAACGATCGCAAACTCAAGCAAGGTTTTCGCGAAATGCTAGACACTACCGTATTTGGTTACTTGACCCAACAGCGGATGGAACGGGCCTGCCAACTCCTGCAGCAAGACCGTTCTGTGGCGGCTGTCGCTGCCATGGTGGGCTACGATAGCCCGACCGCGTTTAGTGGGGCCTTTCGCCGCCAGCTGGGGATGACGCCCAAGGCGTATCAAATGCAGAATTGTCGCAGAGCCTAAAAAGTCCCAAACGCAGAGAAAAAAGTCCCGATCAAAGAGATTCTGTTTATTTCGAGCCCATAAGGTGAATAGCAAATATATGCGAGGCATTCTCATTTAGAGTTTCGCTCTAGTTGAGACAGTTTTGCTGGTTGCTGTTGATGGTGTGAGAAACGGTGGTGAAGCGATTAGGGTTTGAATTAGTGGGACTGGGGTTGCTGCCGCTCAGTGCGTTGGCAGGGGCGCTACCAGCCGAGGCCGAATTTTTGGCAGGGCAAACGG
Source organism: Leptolyngbya sp. SIO4C5 (assembly GCA_010671965.1). Lineage (GTDB taxonomy): Bacteria > Cyanobacteriota > Cyanobacteriia > Phormidesmidales > Phormidesmidaceae > Sphaerothrix > Sphaerothrix gracilis. Next base: position 1,492 of record JAAHIC010000750.1, on the reverse strand, counting down.
AGCAAACGGAACTGTCTGAGATGACAGGGGCGACAACGGCAGCGATCGCCTCTCTCTCACAACCGGAGACTGACACCTCAACCGCAGCGACAACCCTAGACTCTTTGCCAGAGGCAGCTAATCCGGGCGCTAGCGAAGCAGTGACCGCCGACTCCACCGTGATCAACGTTGCCGATATTGATCCGGCAGCCCAGCAATCAGCCGAAACGGCCCCCGCGCTGACGGTGTCAGACTGGCTGGCTCAGGAAACGAGTGCTGCCGTTGCCATCACAGCGGTGCAGGTGCAGGAAACCGCAACCGGGCTGTCGGTCATTATTGAAGCCGATGAACCGTTGGTGGCAGGGGCTTCTCGCACTGTAGGCAATGCGCTGATTATTCAGATTCCCAATTCGGTGCTCGATTTGACCAATGCGGATCAAGCTGAACAGTTTGGCCCAGCGGAGGGCATCGCCCTAGTGAGTGTGACGGAACTCCCCGACGGCAGCGTGCAGGTTTCCATTACGGGAAATGACGCCCCCCCTGAAGTGAATATCGGTACTGAGGGGGACAATTTGGTGTTGGGTGTGGTGCCAGGGCTAGCGATCGCCGGGGCTGGGAATTCAGATGCCATTCAAATTGGGGTAGAGGGCGAGCAGGCAGGGAGCGACTATGTGGTGCCCAATGCCTCGACCGCGACCCGCACCGATACCCCCTTATACCAATTCTGCAAGTGAAGGCTACAGATGCTAGAAAGGAATTGCTGCATTCACGATGAACCATGTCAGGTACTTATCACCTCGAAATAACGGAAAGCCAAGCCGAGCTTAAAATCCTTCTAAGAACTCAGAAAACTGCCTCTGCCAAAGAACGAATTCAGCTGCTTTACCTCCTCAAAAGTGAGCAAGCCAAGACAATCCAGCAAGCAGCGTCCCTGTTGGGGCGTCATCGAGTGACTCTCCAGAAATGGGCTCGGCGCTATCGCCAAGGGGGCTTAGAGCAGTTGCTAAGCCACAAGCCCCGTTCAGGAGCTAAGTCAACCCTGCCGCAGTGGGCCGAAACGGCCTTGAGCGATCGCTTGGCGCAACCGGAAGGCTTTGAGAGCTATGGGGCGATTCAGCATTGGTTGGTCACCGAACTAGGCATTGAGGCCCCTTACAAGACTGTCCACAAGTGGGTGCATTATCGGCTCGGCGCCTCCCCCAAAGTGGTGCGTCCAAAAAGCGACAAGCAAGATCAGGTGCAGTTGGCCACATATAAAAAAACTCTCTGAGAACTTGGCAATGCTGGCCTTCTTTGCTCTCACGGTTTTGGGTTGGAGTGGCCCAGTGCGATTCTTGTGCCAAGATGAGAGTCGCTTTGGCTTGAAAACGCTCACGGGGCGGAAGATTACCGCCCGGGGAGTGAAACCGGTGGGCAAAGTCCGATGGACCTTCAAGGCCACCTATCTCTATGGTGTAGTTGAGCCCGCGACGGGAGAGCAAAGAAGGCCAGCATTGCCAAGTTCTCAGAGAGT
>JAAHIC010000075.1 GCA_010671965.1 Leptolyngbya sp. SIO4C5 | reverse complement strand
GGCTGCCAAACTGGTTGCAGGGCACACCGACAATTTCAAAACCGCGATCGCTAAACTCGTCTTTGAGTTCAACTAGACCTTTGTATTGAGGCGTCAAACCACATTTGCTGGCGACGTTGACAAAGAGAACAACCTTGTTGTCTATGACATCTGGTGAGAGCGACTTGCCCTCTAGGGTGGTGAGATGGCCGGGTAAAGACATAATTAGCTTGATTTAGAACAACAGCTTTCATTATCCATGAAGGCGGTCAGCACACAGCCGTCTTTTTGCCCGTTGAACAAATGACATGACTGACACGAGGACTCACGGCTTGAGGCTGCGCGGATCAAGGGCATCTCGCAGGCCATCTCCTAGGAGATTAAAGGATAAAACTGTGAGCACGATCAGGGCGGCAGGTGGCCATACCATCCAGGGCTGTAGCAGCAGGATGGAAGCGTTCGTTGCAGAAGAAAGCATGTTGCCCCAGGAGGGATCAGGCTCCTGAATACCCAGGCCAATCAGGCTCAGAACAGCTTCGGCAATGATGAAGCTAGGAACGGCCAGGGTGGCTGAGATAATCACATAGGTGGAAGTCTGAGGCAGAATGTGGCGGGTCACAATGTGGAGCGATCGCCCCCCCATTGCCTGCGATGCCTGCACAAACTCCTGCTCTTTAATCGACAGTACCTGACCGCGAATGACCCGCGCCAGTCCGGCCCAGCTCACAAATGAAGTAATCAAAATAATCAGTAAAAACCGCTGGGCGCTGGTCAAGGAGGGGGGTAAAACAGCGGCTAAGGCCACCAGTAAGTAAATACTGGGGATTGTCATCAGCACTTCTACCAAGCGCATCAGCACCGCATCCAATGGCCCGCCAAAGTAGCCGGAAATACCGCCGACTAAAAGCCCTAGCGGAAAAGATATCGCAATCCCCACGAGGCCGATTGTCAAGCTAATCCGACCACCGTGAATCAGACGGCTGAGCTGGTCGCGGGCCTGCTCGTCCGTACCGAGCACATTGATGCGGGCGGGACCAATGGCGCCAAATAGATGGCGATCGCTGCCAATGCCGGGCAGCAGCGTCACATCTTCAAACTGGGGCTGACTGAGAGAAAAGCGGGTAGGCAGCGGTAGCTGCAGACGCAGCAAACGATATTCATCACCGCTGACAAACAGGCGTAGCGGGCAGGGCTGACTAAAGTCTACGGTAATCTCGCGATCGCCCGTTTCTAGCTGCACTGGGCCTTGCTCGGTCGGATAGACGTGAGGGCCGAGCCACCGCCCGGTTTCCTGATTGCGCCAGTAGACCTCCGTGGGCGGCAGCAATGAACCGCTGGCCTGAGTTGAGTAGGGGCTGTAGGGCGCAAAGAAATCTGCGCCTATGACCACGAGGTAAAACAGCAGGAGAACGAAGGCTCCAAAGCGAGCCAGTTTATTGCGTTTAAGCTTTTGCCACCAGGCCATGAAGGTTGACTCGGTTAAAGGGTGCTTTCAGTGTACTAAACAGAGGTGGTGTCTTCTTCTGCCAGCGCCTGAGCGATCGCAGGCTGCAGGGTGGGCTGATTGACATTGGGATCTTGGGCCTGCTGGGCCAGGGGATTACAAAAAAACTGGCCGGTTTGGGGAGGGAGACTAGGATCCAGCAAAATCTCGGCTAGGCTGCGCCCAAAGCCCGTCAGCGGAATCGCCAAAATTACTCCTAGTAAGCCACCGACTCTAGCACCCAGCAGCAGCGCTGAAAAAATAATTACAGGACTTAAGCCGGTCAAGTTCCCCATAATTCGAGGGGCTACAAGATTGTCTTTGATCTGCTGCAGGGCGATCGCTACGGCTACGACCTGCAGTCCCTTCCACAAGTTCAGCGAAACCACAATCAGGGTGACGATGGTAATGCCAATTGTGGCCCCCACAAACGGCAGAATTTCCAGCGTGCCGATAAAGACGGCAAACAATAAGAAAAAGGGCACTCGCAACAGCCAAAAGCCAAAGGCTAGACCAATGGCCATAAATAGCCCTAGCAAAAGCTGGCCTGAGACAAATCGCTGCAGGTTGCTGCGCAGAGACTGAGTCAAGCGGCGGCGTACCTCCGGGGCCAGAAACGTCGTCAGTCCTCGCCACACCCGCTCCCCGTCCAGCAGCATGTAGAAAGACAGCACCAAAATCAAAATCAGGTCTAAAAAGCCATTGAAGGTGCCCAGCACAATATTGATACCGCCAGAGGCGATCGCCTGAGCCGGGCGTTTGAGCTGCGACAGAATTTGCTGCTCAACCAGCGGCACGTCGAAAGGTAGCCCCCGCAGTTCACTCCAAACCTGAAACTCGTGGAGCTGCTGCCGGGCCGAGTCCAGCAGGTTAGGAAAATTATTGCTCAGCAGGCGGCCCTGCTCTAGGATAGGCGGCAAGATAGTTAGGCCCGCCAGCGCTACCGTAATTCCGGCCAGTCCGTAAACCAAAGCCGCCGCAATGCCTCTAGAGCAAAACTTTTCTAACTTCTCAACCGGATAGTTAAGCAAGAAGGCAATCAGTCCGGCAGCTACTAGAATACTCAAAATTTCGCTGACAAAGCTGAGGGCATCTAGCGTTAGAGAACCTGTCACCACCAGAAGCAGCCAAGTCAGCAGCAGCCGCTGTAGCGGCGAAAAAAATCGCTCCATCACTCTCGTCAAGACTACGGAGAAGTCACCATAGCTTCATTCTCAACTACAAAAACGTTTGAGTATAGATTAGCAATAATCTGCTTGCCTTCCTGGGTCAAAGAGAGATAGCGCAAGCCATCCTGAATGTAGGGATGCACAACGTTCCAATAAAACTTGGGATAGTTGCGCCGTAGGTCGCCCGGATCGCGGTATTTCAAATACTTGTTCTGCCCGGTTTCCTCAAACTCGTAGAAGAGGGCGCTGATTTTTCTCAGGTAGCGCGGATCGCTGAGCTGCCCAATCAGGTCGGCGGCTCGCAGCAGTCCCGGATAGTTTTCCGTATCCTGGTGATCCTCTTCCTTGGGCACCGGAAAACGGGTCAGCTCAATGTTGTACTTGATGATTTCAGCGTCGATGATGCTGTTGTTACCAAAGCGCTCCTCGACAAACAGCTTGCCCCGATCCACGTGGTAGGGGGTCAAAGAAGCATCTGACGACCCTGGCTCTAGCTGCACCACCTCACCGTCTTTGCCCGTGGCGTAAATGCCTTCGCGATCGCGGTCGTCGCGGCAAACGCCTTTGACGTAGCCAATATCGTGACAAACCAGAGAAATAATGAAGTGCAGCCAGTTTTCGCAGGTGACACCCCCCTCGCGAATATGCTTGCCGCGCAGAATTTCCTGTCCGACTAGGGCCACTAAAATTGTGTGCTCAACGTTGTGGTAGAGGGCATCGCTATTGGCAATATTCTCCAGAGCCATACTGCCCGCCCAGGCAATAATGTCCTCATAGTTGGGCTTGAGGCCGCCATAGGTGCGATGGTACCCCGTTCTTAGCTTCTCAACAAAGTCGGCAATTAGGATTTCAGTCGCGTTAAACATGCTCGGACGCTCGTTATTCGGGTGTGGGAGGATGGCTACTGATTTTGACCAGCAAAACAATGAACCTGTCTATCTATTTGAGCAAGAAGAAACCTTTTTGGGTGTGATTGCGGTCAATCTTTTTAGAAAAAGTGAGCAAAAAAAGTCAGACTCGCCCCAGTTAGATTCAGACATAGCCCTTCATCTGGGTCAAGCCTTTGAACAGGTCAAGCTGATATGCGTCATAATGGAATTCAACATTTGTTAACATTTCGTTGCCAGTTTTCTCAGGATTGCTGTGACCTACCCAAGCTACTCCGAGGCCGATGAAGTTGCGACCGAATCGTCTTTATCGCGCGCCGCGCCGCGCGGCTGGTTCAGTGGTGGACGTGGCCTGTTAATCGGCCTCGGTCTTGGTTTGGCGATCGCTTTTCTGGGCAATCGCTTTCTCCTTGGGCAGACTCAGACAGCCTCTGTCACTCCACCCCCCACTGCAGGTCAGAGCGTTGCCGTAGAAACAGCTCAAACCGCTGCGATTAGCCGCACTCTAGAGACGACAGGTACGGTTGAAGCTTACGACCTGCTGCAGGTGACGCCCCAGGTTAGTGGTTTGCAAATCCAGCAGGTTTTAGTACGCGAGGGCGATCGCGTTAACGCAGGTCAGCCCTTAGCCGTTTTGGACGATGCCACTCTACAGGCCCAAATCCGCCAGGCAGCCGCTCAAATCACCGCAGCCAAAGCTCAGGTCACCCAGCAGCAAGCCGCCCTGGCGCAGGCGCAGGCTAACCAAGCCGAGGCTCAGCAAAAACTACAGCGCTATGAAAGCCTGGCTGAACGGGGTGCCATCAGTCAGGAGGAACTGGAGACAAGAGCGACCCAAGCCATTACCACTTCAGAGTCTGTGCAGGTGGCTAGGGCTAATATTGACAGCGCCGAGGCCAATGTCCGCAGCCAGCAGGCTGATCTAGAGCGCCTCCAAACCCAATTAGCTCAAACCGTTGTTCGAAGCCCTGCGGCTGGCACCATTGCCGAAAGATCCGCCACCGTGGGGGATGTCTCCTCGACGGGCAGCCCCCTGTTTACGCTCATTCAGGCCGATCAGCTAGAGTTAGCGGCTAAAGTTCCTCAGACGCAACTGGCTCAAATTTCCCTCGGTGCTCCCGTCACGATTACCTCCGATAGCGACGAGCGGATTCAGATCACTGGCAGCGTCCGCGAAATCAATCCCCTCGTTGATCCCGAAAGCCGCACCGCCATTGTCAACATCAGCCTGCCCGCCAGCGACCTGCTGCGTCCCGGCATGTTTCTCAACGCCGCCATCGTCACTGACACAGCCTCAGGTCTGACTGTCCCTGCCGCCGCCGTCCTGCCGCAAACCGACGGCCAGTATCGGGTTTTCGTGGTGCAGGCTGACGGTACAGCTACGGCTAAGACGGTTGAGATTGGCGATCGCCTCCCTGCTACTGACAATCAGCCTGCCCGCATCGAAATTTTAGACGGCTTGGAAAGCGGCGATCGCGTCGTCACCAGCGGTGCTGGATATTTGCAAAACGGTGATTTAGTTGAGGTAGTACCAGCACTATGAATCTCTCCGGCTGGTCTATCCGCAATCCCATTCCCACGATTGTCCTTTTTCTGGTGCTGACAATCGCTGGTTTAGTCAGCTTTGGTCAACTGGGGGTTGACGCTAACCCCAACATTGACATTCCAGCGGTGCGAGTGACGGTGACGCAGCGAGGCGCGGGGCCAGAGGAACTAGAAACCCAGGTCACTAAGAAGGTAGAAGACGCCGTCGCCGGACTGGGCAATATTGAGGACATCAATTCCACCGTTAACGATGGCAGTTCGACAACGGTGGTGAGCTTTGTGCTGGGCACTGATATTGATCGCGCCACTAACGATGTCCGCGACGCGATCGCCCGCATTCGTCAAGACCTGCCCCAGGATGCGCAAGAGCCGAACGTGCGGCGGCTGGAGTTTGAAGGCGGGCCAATTCTTAGCTATACGGTAAGTTCCTCCCAGCGATCGGTGGAGGAGCTGAGCGAACTGGTGGATCGGCAGATCAGCCGCGCTTTACTGGCGGTGCCGGGGGTAGCTCAGGTAGAGCGCAGCGGCGGCGTAGATCGAGAAATTCGCGTCGATCTCAATCCCAGCCGCCTCAATGCTTTAGGCATTACCGCTACCCAGGTTAACGATCAGATTCGCGGCTTCAATATTGATCTGCCCGGTGGTCGCACAGATATTGCCGGACAGGAGCAGGGGGTGCGGACTCTGGGCAGTGCGGCCACAGTGGAGGCGATCGCGGAGTTTCCGGTTGTCCTGCCCGATGGCAACACGGTACCGCTGGAAAGCTTAGGCCGCGTTGAGGATGACTTCGCCGAGGTGCGGCAGTCGGCTTTCTTGAACAATCAGCCAACGGTGACGTTTTCGGTCTTTCGCAGTACCGGCAGCGTCCTGGTGACGGTAGAGGAGGCGGTTACGGAAGCGATCGCTGAGCTAGACGAAACCCTGCCAGAGGACATTGGCTTTCAGCTCATCTTCACCCGCGCTACGGATATTCGCGATTCCTATCGGGCCTCTATTGATGCACTGATACTGGGCTGTGTGCTAGCGGTGGTAGTAGTCGGTATTTTTCTCAAAGACTGGCGAGCAACGCTGATTACCGCCTTGGCCCTGCCGCTCTCGATCATCCCCACGTTTTTGGTCATTCAGGCCCTAGGCTACACGCTCAACAGTATGTCGCTGCTGGCGCTGACGCTGGCCGTGGGCAACCTGGTTGACGATGCCATCGTCGAGATTGAAAACGTTGAGCGTCATATCCGTATGGGTAAGCGCCCCTATCGGGCAGCCCTAGACTCAACGGCTGAGGTCGGACTGGCGGTGATCACTACGACGGCCACTATCGTCGCCGTTTTTATTCCCGTCGCCTTTATGGGCGGAATTCCGGGACAGTTCTTTCAGCCCTTTGGGGTGACGGTGGCCGTCGCGACCATGTTTTCCACGCTGGTAGCGCGGCTGATGACGCCAATGATGGCGGCCTATCTGCTCAAGCCCAAACCGGCTCAGTCAGGCGTGGCACTTACTGATAAACATAATGAGGCCAATGGTTATCACGGCAATGGCAACGGTCACAGCAATGGCAACGGCAATGGCCACTCCGCTGTAGCCCTGCCGCCCCAAAAACCCGGACTCTATCCCTATCGTCGCCTGCTGGGGGCGGCGCTGCGTCACCGGTTGGTGACGTTAGCCTTGGCCCTACTCTTTTTTGTTGGCAGCTTGATGCTGGTGCCGCTGCTGCCGACTAACCTGTTTACGGCTGGCGATACTGACTTGGTGACAGTGGCGGTAGAGCTGCCGCCGGGGGCGACCCTGGCCGACACCCAAGCCGTGACCCGCCGCCTGTCCGAGCAGCTAGCGGATCAGCCAGCCGTGGAGAGCGTGCTGTCTCGCGAGGGCGGTAGCTACGGGGTGGAAGGGGCCGAGCTGTTTGTGCGACTCGATCCCGATCGCACCATTACCCAAGACGAATTTCGCCAGCAGGCACGTCAGTTCTTTCAGCAGATACCGGGCGCGCGGATTAGCTTTCGCAGTCAGGGAGCCTCCGGGGATGGCAAAGACCTGACTATTGTACTGAAGAGTGAAGATCCAGCTTTGTTGGAACAGGCGGCGCGATCGCTCACCCAAGAGATGCGCCAAGTCCCCGGTCTGGTCGATGTCAACTCCAGCGCCAGCCTAGTACAGCCGGAAATCCTCGTCATGCCTAATCCGCAGCAGGCAGCCGATCTAGGCGTATCGGTACAGGCGATCGCCCGCACTGCCTCCCTCGCCACCCTGGGCGATACGGACTCTAACCTGGCAGACTTCGATCTGGGCGATCGCCAAATTCCCATCCGTGTTCGCCTCGCCCCTGAATTTCGCTCAGATTTGACAACCCTAGAAAATCTCAAAGTCCCTAGTCAGTCCGGTCAGCTCGTGCCGCTGTCAGCCGTGGCTGAGATTAAATTTGGTAGTGGCCCGGCGGAAATCAGCCGCTTCGATCGCGCCCGTCAGGTGAGCATCGGCGGCAATCTGCAAGGGGTGACGCTGGGAGAAGCGATCGCTCAGGTCAATCAGCTACCGACGCTGCAAAATCTGCCGCCAGCAGTGACCCAGGAGCCATCTGGGGATGCTGAGATTATGCGAGATGTATTCAGCCGCTTCGGCTTAGCCCTGGGAACGGCAGTGCTGATGATTTTTGCAGTGCTGATTTTGCTTTATAACAGCTTCCTCTATCCCTTTGCGGTGATGATGGCTCTGCCGCTGTCCATTGGCGGTGCTTTTCTGGGACTGCTAATTGCTCAGAAACCGCTGGGACTGTTTGCGCTGATTGGTATCGTGCTGCTGATGGGCCTAGTCACGAAGAATTCAATTTTGCTGGTGGACTATGCGCTGATGGCGCGGCAACAAGGTAAGTCGAGACGGCAAGCGGTTATGGAGGCGGGCCTAACTCGGCTACGCCCCATTTTGATGACCTCGATCTCGACGGTGGCAGGCATGGTGCCGATTGCCCTGGAGCTAGGGGCCGGGGGAGAAACGCGCAGTCCGATGGCGATCGCGGTGATTGGCGGCTTTACCCTTTCAACCCTGCTGACGCTGGTGGTGGTGCCGGTCTTCTTTACCTACATCGACAGCTTGCAAAATCGCATTAGTCAATTCTTAAGCCGGATTACGGATATTGACGGCAAAGGCACTGCCGCTCAAATGTCTAAAGAACCCTCAGAAACTCGCTATCCGGTGGGTAAGTAGCTCTATAATGGTTGGAGCTTGGCGGAAATAGGGATGATATTGCAATATCGATCTTTCTGCCCCGCTATGCGGATGTAGTTCAGTGGTAGAACGTCAGCTTCCCAAGCTGAATGTCGTGGGTTCGAGTCCCATCATCCGCTTACCTCAAGGCAAAAAGCTATTGCCCACGCAGAATCGGTAAAGACTAGACGCCGAAGCAAGTCATCGCTCTTTACTACCCTGTCGAGCCGCAAATCCCCTCCTCGGAATGAAACTCGAATCTGCAACGTTACTGGCGGACGGGTTTCGACTCCGCTCAACCCTCGGTTTTATGCCCAGCCAGCCCCCTAGCTGATTGAGCGAAGTCGAAATCAGCGAAGTCGAAATCAGCGGTAGGTTTAACGGTCAGCTAAGCTCATTTACTGACTTAATAGTGGGAAAATTCTTCACTTTGCGGACAGTGGCCTAATAGAAGGGGTAAAAAGGAGTAGCGATCGCATTAAATCAGAACTCCTATGCTAGAACCTCTCTCTTTGGCAGCGGCGACGGTAATTGCTCAGATTGTGCTGGATAAGTTCTATGAGGGAGCGGGCAAAAAGCTGGAAGCAACGGCGGCTCAGCTGGGCGAGGCGGCAGTGACCAAGGTGCAAGAAACGGTGCAGCAGCTGGGCCAGCTGGTGTGGCAGCGCTGCTTTAAGGGCAAGCCGGGAGTAGATCAGCGCCTAGAGTTGGCAGCGAAGGGATCTAAAGCTGACCTAGAAGTTTTGCAGGGCTATCTAGAAACTGAGCTGGCCAAGACCCCTGAGCCCAACGATCCGTTTGCTGCACAGGTAAAGGAACTGACCGGTGAGCTGCATCAGGTGATTGTGAAGATGGAAGATGTCACGGGTAAGAACGTGCAGCAGGTCTTTGGCGGGGAGGGCTTTCAGAACAACGACTCTCAAGGCCCGATCATTCAAGGCGTCCACAACTCACCGATTAACATTACCTATTAGCTGCAGTCGGCGGGAGAGGCACCGCCAAAGCCAAGCACCCCAGACTATGGATTGGAGAACCTGATTGTCACCCAGTTTGTTGGGCGGCAGGCTGAGCTAGACACGCTGCACGCAAAGCTGCAAACCTCTGAGCAGGTGGCGATCACCGCTATTGCCGGGATGGGTGGCCTTGGCAAAACGGCGCTGGCCCAAGAATATGTGCGGCGCAAATCAGACACCTATCCGGGGGGACGCTGGTACCTGAGGCTGCGGCAGCAGAGCTTGGTTAGCCAGATGGTGAGTGCCGCAGCCTTCTTTGGCTGGGAGCTGCCCGATAACCTCACCAGCGACCCGCAGCGGGTGCAGTGGTGCTATGACCGCTGGCGGCAGACATTTGCCGGAGAGCGGCTGCTGTTGCTAGACGATGTGCAGACTTACGCAGACGTGAGAGATCTGCTGCCGGGGGACGCCGACCCCAACCTGCGGGTGTTGATGACGTCGCGGCAGCAGTTTGGTCAGCCCGTAGATCGCTTAGATTTGGGCGTGCTGTCGGCGGCAGAGGCGCTAGAGCTGTTGACCCGGCTGATAGGCCATGCGGCACGGGTGCAGGCAGAGCTTGATGCCGCCAGTGCTCTGTGTGAGTGGGTGGGGCGGCTGCCCTTGGGCATAGAGCTGATAGGCCGCTATCTGGCGCTGCACGCTAGCCTCAGCCTAGCTCGCATGCAGCAGCGGCTAGAGGAGAAACGTCTGCAGGTGAGGGCGTTTCAGCAGCGACCGGCTGAGATGGCCTATGAGCTGACGCTACACGCAGCTTTTGAGCTGAGCTGGCAAGACTTAGAGCCAACAGCCAAAACCGTCGCCGGGCTGCTGAGCCTGTTTGCCCCAGCCCCAATCCCAGCTAGCCTGATCGTCGGGGCGCTGCCCGACTGGGATGAGGAAGATCTAGAAACCGCGCTAGACGCAGAGCTAGTGCATCGCAGCTTGGTGCAGGGGACAGCAGCGACAGGAGCCTATCAGCTACATCAGCTAGTACGCGAATTTATCCGCGAAAAGCTAGAGACTGAGCTAGCCGCACAAAAGACGGCGCTGCAAACCAGGGTGGCTAATGGACTCACCGCCATTGCCAAGCAGATACCCCCAACTATCACTGTCAGCATTCAAGCCCAGGTCAAGGACGCCATCCCGCACATGGCCCTGGTTGCTCAATTTCTGACTCACCTGATTACCGACACCGATGCCGTTTGGCCCTACATAGGTTTAGCCCGGTTTTATCGGGGGCAAAGCCTCTGGCCTGAAGCTGAAGATGCCTATCAAGCCTGTCTCGCTATGACCGAACAGCGCTTCGGAGCCGAGCATCCTGACACTGCCTCAAGCTTGAATAATTTAGCCGGTCTCTATGAATCGATGGGTCGCTACTCAGAGGCCGAGCCGCTCTATCGGCGATCGCTCGAAATCAGCGAAGCCCAGCTCGGAGCCGAGCATCCTGCCACTGCCACAAGCTTGAACAATTTAGCCTTGCTCTATGAATCGATGGGCCGCTACCCAGAGGCCGAGCCGCTCTATCAGCGATCGCTCGAAATCATAGAAGTCCAGCTCGGAGCCGAGCATCCTCACACTGCCACAAGCTTGAATAATTTAGCCGGTCTCTATGAATCGATGGGCCGCTACTCAGAGGCCGAGCTGCTCTATCGGCGATCGCTCAAAATCTACGAAGCCCAGCTCGGAGCCGAGCATCCCAACACTGCCTCAAGCTTGAATAATTTAGCCGGTCTCTATGAATCGATGGGCCGCTACCCAGAGGCCGAGCCGCTCTATCGGCGATCGCTCAAAATCTACGAAGCCCAGCTCGGAGCCGAGCATCCTGACACTGCCTCAAGCTTGAATAATTTAGCCGGTCTCTATGAATCGATGGGCCGCTACCCAGAGGCCGAGCCGCTCTATCGGCGATCGCTCGAAATCAGCGAAGCCCAGCTCGGAGCCGAGCATCCCAACACTGCCTCAAGCTTGAATAATTTAGCCGGTCTCTATTATGTAATGGGCCGCTACCCAGAGGCCGAGCCGCTCTATGCTCAGGCGGTTAGTGTCTGGCTGCAAGTGCTGGGGCCAGATCATCCTAATACGCGAACGGGCATTGACAATTTTGCCGGTTGCTTGCAGCGGCAATTGCCTGCTGCAAGCAA
>JAAHIC010000749.1 GCA_010671965.1 Leptolyngbya sp. SIO4C5 | reverse complement strand
TACCTGCCGCGATCGCAAAGTTTTAGGCGCAATCTCCGCCGAATTGTAAAACGACAGGTTAACATCCACCCCGGTCTGGGCTGCCCAGTCGCGGACAACTTTTTCAATTGCTTCGTCTTCCTCAATTACATAGCCCTTATCCCACAAAATCGTCAGCTCCCCCGTTGTCTGCTCGCTGTTTGCTGGTGCCTGATCCGCTGTGGGCACTTGGGCGGATGAGCCGCAGGCGATCGCCCCGGCCCCTATCAGAAACGCTGTCACAGCTCGCAGTCCTAGCCGATAGACCAAGTTGGGGCGTACAGGCGGAGGTTGTAATTGTCGCTGACTGTTCATGGTGTTGACCTGCTGACGACGACACTAATCAGGAGACACGGACTGGGTAAGTTCAGCAATCTCGTCAAAGCCGTAGTTTTGGGCTAAGGTTCTCAAGGCCGTACTGAGTGCTGTCTGCTCGGCCGGGATCTGCTCAATTAGCTGATTGATTAAATCTCCGTCTACCCGAACAGCGGCGCGGTTCAGGTCTGCGATCCAGGTGGCTGGCATCTGCTGAGCCAGGCTTTCCGGGCTAAGTCGATAGCGCTGGGCGATCGCTTGGGGCGAAAGAGAAACCGAGCGGGCCGTCTCAGCATAGAGATACTGCACGCCTAGATGTTCAGCCATCTTTTCAAAAATCACGTCTTCCCGAAACGGCTTGGGCACGAAGTCATCACAGCCCGCTTCAAATATTTGCGTCTGCTGTTCGTCAAAGGCGGTGGCGGTAATGGCGATGATTTTAGTGGCGGCGGAAAAAGGGCGGGAATCAGAACGAAAGTCGGCGTTTGTGCGATCGTTTTGCCGGGTTTGTTCCAACTGCCGAATCTGGCGGGTGGCTTCGTAGCCATCCATCACGGGCATCCGCATATCCATCCAAATTAGGTGCGGCTGCCAGGTTTGCCAGAGAGCGATCGCGTCTTCTCCCTGCGCCGCCGCCCGCGTGGCAAATCCGGCTGAGATCAAAAGCTGCATCAGCGGCATCCGATTCTCCGGCTGATCGTCAACTACCAATACGCGGCAGGTAGGCTGTTCCGGCAGCAGCCGCAAAACTCGACGGTAGGGCGCTGACGCAGAGGACTCTAGAGCGATCGCGGCTGCAATTTCAAAGCCAAAGGTCGAGCCCCGGCCTAGCTCTGTATCAATGGCAATATCGCCGCCTAGGAGCTGAGTAAACTGGCGGCTGATAGCCAACCCCAGCCCCGTACCGCCTCCGGCTTGCACCCCCCGCGCGGTCTGCACAAATGGCTGAAAAATCTTGTCCAAATCCGCCGCTGCAATGCCAGGGCCAGTGTCAGTGACTTCAAAGCGCAGCGTTATTTTCTGTCCTCTACCGTCTCGATTTGCGATCCGTACCCGCACCTCTATCCCGCCCTGTTGCGTAAACTTGATCGCGTTGCCCAGCAGATTAATCAAAACCTGACGCAGTTTGCCTTCGTCGGTGGCAATGCACTGGGGCACGTCAGGCGCGATGTGGACTTGGAGGGTGAGCTGCTTAGCCTCGGCGCGGAACTGAAACATTTCCTGGAGGGTTTGCAGAAGCTGATGCAAGTTGAAGGGAGCTGCGTTTAGGGTGGTACGGCCTGCCTCAATTTTCGACATTTCCAAAACGTCGTTGATCAAATCCAGCAGGTGCTCGCCGCTGCGGTTGATGATGGCTAGCGATTCTCGCTGGCGCAGGCTGAGGGAATCATCGCGCTCCATCAGTTGGGCAAAGCCTAAGATAGCGTTCATGGGGGTACGCAGTTCGTGGCTCATGTTGGCCAAAAAGATGCTTTTGGCTCGGTTGGCGGCTTCAGCGGCTTCTTTAGCCTGCTGCAGTTCAGCCTCTGCCTGCTTGCGATCGCTAATGTCTGCCAGCACCACCTCAATGCAGTTTTCCTCTAAATTCAGCCGCATGGAATAAAGGCCCCAGTGGATTGAGCCGTCGCGGTGGCGAAAGCGAGTCTCATAGTTGCTAATTTTGCCGTACTTGATCAGCTGCTCCACCAGCGGCTCTCGATCTGCCACATCGACATAGAAGTCGTGGGTAAAGCGTTTTCCGACCATTTCATTGGGGGAGGCATAGCCTACAATTTCAGCGCAGCGCTGATTCGCCTCTAGAATCAGGCCGTCGGTCAGACGGGAGCGAAAGATACCTACGTAGGAATTTTCAAAAATGTTGCGAAACTTGAGTTCACTGCGGCGTAGCGCTTCTTCAGCCTGCTTTTGCTCCGTGATATCTTCAGCCAGTCCGCCGTAGCGATAGATGTCGCCCTGCGAGTTGCGAATGGGTGAGGCGCTTTCTCGCACCCAGCGGATCGAATCATCGGGTCGGACAATCCGATAGTCAATTTGATAGCTCTGGCCCAGATGCAGACTATTGCGAACGCTGGTACGGACGCGATCGCGGTCTGCCGCATAAATCCAGGTCATCCAAAGGTCATTTTCAGCCGTTTGAGCCTGCACTTCCTGGCAGCTTCGCCCCCAGACGGTTTCAAAAGCAGGGCTGATGTAGAGAATCTCTGTCCCATCTGGCGTAAATAGAAAGAAAACCTCGCGGATATTATCCGCAATCTGGCGAAATTTGGCTTTGTCGCGCGGCACGAGCGGATGGGCGTCGCCTTCCGCTTGTGCCGCGCGACGACGGCTGCCGCCACCTCGGGCGCGACCACGCGGCCGAGCGCGCCGGGCATCGCTTCGATCACCG
>JAAHIC010000748.1 GCA_010671965.1 Leptolyngbya sp. SIO4C5 | reverse complement strand
AGTGGCTATGCCTTTAGATCTGTGGGGTTGGCCTCTCTGTCCTCTGGCAGCGCTTTGGCATGGCATTTAACGTATACGTGCCGTATTGCTAGTTTAACATTTGCGCGCCGTTGCCGAGCTGAGGCTGCCACTCAGCGATCCCCGGCGATCGCCTGATTTTATCTGGGTTGGATGGGGCTAAATATCAAGAATTTGGCGCGCCAGATTGAGGTATAGCAGTACACCTAGCACGTCTACCACCGTTGTAATAAACGGAGCAGACATCAGAGCGGGATCGAGTCCTAAAGCCTGAAACAGAAAAGGCAGGGCCGATCCCGTGGCTGAGGCCAGAATCGAAATAGCCAGCAGGCTGCAGCCGACAATGACCGCCACTTGCAGGCTGCCCTGCAAAACAAAGGCCCAAACCATAACTACGATACCCAACATCAACCCTAGAAAAGCGCCCGCGATCGCCTCTCGTCGAATCACTCGCAGCGCCCCGCTGGTTTTAATCTCATCGGTATTGAGACCGCGAATGACCACGGTTGAGGACTGAGCACCGACGTTGCCCCCCGTACCAATCAGCAGTGGAATAAATGCGGCCAGCACTACCACCTGCTCTAGCACCGCTTCTTGACTGCGAATCACGGCGGTCGTCACCGTATTGGTAATCAGCAGCACCGACAGCCAAACCACGCGCCTGCGGGCAACCGTTAGTAAGTTGGTCTGAAAGTAGTTGTCCCCGCCCGATTGCAGACCGCCTAAGGCATAAATATCCTCAGTGGCCTCTTCTTCCAAAATGTCGATCACGTCATCGACGGTGATGATCCCCACCAGCCGCTGCTCGGTATCGACTACCGGCACGGCCAAAAAGTCATAGCGCTGAATTAGCCGGGCAACTTCCTCTTGATCCATATCGGTTTGGACTGAAACCACCTCACGGATCATCAGATCCCCGATGGTTTGCTCTGGGTGGCCGACAACTAGATCCCGCAGGGAGATAATGCCTGTCAGCCGCCGCGCTGCGTCTGTGACGTAGAGATAGTAAATGGTTTCGCTGACGTGGGCGCGGTTGCGAATGTAGTCTAGCGATCGCGCTACCGTCCAGCCTTCTTTGAGCGAGAGGTATTCTGGCGTCATGATGCGGCCAGCAGTACCTTGCTCATAGCCCAGCAGCAATGCCGTAGCCTGTCGCTCCTCTGGGCTGAGCTGCTTCAGCAGTTGTCGCACGACCTTGGCCGGCAGCTCGTCAAACAGCCGCGCCCGATCGTCTGGCGACATCTTATCGACCACATCAAGCACGTCCTGTCGCTTGAAGTCTTCAATCAGGAGCTGCTGCACGGTTGAGTCTAGATTTTCGTAGACCTCAATGGCCTCGCTTTTAGAAAGCAGCCGAAAAGCGATCGCCTGCATCGATTCAGGCAACCCCTCAATGGCCTCAGCGATATCCACAGGCTTGACGGGCACCAGCAGTGCCTTGGCCCCCTGAAAGTTTCGCTGCTCTAAAAGCACCTGTAGCTGCGATCGCACGAGTTCGCGCAGTTCTTTGCGCAAAAACATCTGCGGCGCTACAGACGAATTATCCTCAGTCAACGCCCGCTCTCTGTTGTATAGGTTTCAGATTCTGCCTATAGTCTAGTGGCCTCTGTCCCTTCCGAGAAGTTCTTGGCAGGCATTTGCGCAGAAATTGGGCCAAATAGGGTCAAAATGATTTGCCTGCCTAGAGCTAAACTGCTGGACTCATGGATTAAAAGAATCTCGTGCGCTGTTAAGCGTTCTGCGACTGGATAGCTTCAATGAGTTCCTCCTTATTCATCTGGCTGCGGCCTGAAATATCCAAGTCCTGTGCCCGCTCGTAAAGCTGTTCGCGAGTCTGCTCGCTCAGTCCTTCTCCCTTCGCCTCAGACACGGCCTCTTTTAGCTCGCTCTTATCCATCTGGCTACGGCCTGAGATATCTAAGTCTTGCGCCTGCTCATACAGTTCTTGTTTAGTTGGTTCTGTGTCTTGCTCAGACTCAGGGGCGTAGCCTGCTTCGCGCATGGCTCGCTTAATTGCCGGTGTCCAAGCAACATACTGCTCGTCGTCCTTGGAACCTGACTTTTTGGTCTGCTCGGCCTGCTGCTTTTCTTCATCGCTGAGCCGATCCCAAACCTCTTTGGGCAAATAGCGTTTGGTGATTTCGCCATGACGGGCATCTCCCTGACCGTCTACAGTTTGCCAGTTCTGCTCTGTCCATTCCTCTAGTGACTTGGCAGCTTCGTCTTTCTCGTCTTTTTTGTAGCTGCCGCCCTGTTTTTCATATTCCTGTACGAGGAGCTGACTTTTGCGGGCCGACCACTGCCCCGGCTCGCCGCCTTTGTCAGACTGCTTGATTTCTTCTTTGAGCTGACGACGCAGATCAGGCTTGGTGTATTTTTCTTCGTAGTTATTGCTAGACATGGCTGAGAGCGGCTTTGCTAAATTTCTTCAAAGGTAAAAAATCCAGCAGGCGATCGCCGTCTTCCTTCCGGTCGAAGGATATTCCGTCAGCAGATAGAAGTTTAGGAACCCAAAGAAAGCAGCCAAGTGGCGATATGAATTAGCGGTCGGGCTGGCTTAGCCGTACCAAGAAACTGTGCAAATCTTGGGGCAAAAGGGTTTGTAAACGCTGGACTAAAGCCAAGTTAGCTTTAAGCTGAAATTGAGATCAATCAGCTTAAAGCTAACTTGGCTTTAGTCCAGCGTTTACAAACCCTTTTG
>JAAHIC010000747.1 GCA_010671965.1 Leptolyngbya sp. SIO4C5 | reverse complement strand
CAAATTGCTGAGAAGGCAGAAAGAGAAACTGGTAATAACAAGCACACTTCGGGTCTACGGCTTTCACTTATCTTTTCTACAGGCTCAAGAATAGAAATTCCTGGCTCAAAAAGATACGGCTAGGCCTGTTGAGTCAAGGTATTCATGCTCAGATGGCCTGAGAGGCAGACCAAAACTGGCGATGCAGCTAGCCTATTTTCAGAAGAGTCAAGCTAGTCAGTCTGTTGATGCTACTGATAGCGTTTTGAGCTAAGTAGGTAAGCGCAGTTAAACAGGGGTAAATGTGGGTTGGGGTTGAGGAACGAAACCCAGTATCCGCACGGGCTACACTATTGCTCGCCTATCCTAAAAACGATTAGATCTGCCTACTTAGCTGACTGTCTATAAGACTCTAGATATAGCGTTGAAATAAAAAGTGTAACGGCCTTTAAAGTGGTATCCCCTGAGGAGAATTTGCAGTCGGGGGGAGCTTTGCCATCATGCGGTTAACGAACAAGCACAGAGCCAGTTGTGGTGACTACCGCTAAGAATGACTGAGCTTGTTTGCATCATTCACCCAATTCAGTTCAAATAGGAGACTATTAAAATGCCTAATGGAGTACCTGCCGTAGCCCCCCCGCCTAGCCCGCAATATACGGCGACTGAAACCTACACTGATAATATTTTGGGACCCGTTCATTTTACTTTGAACGACCTGATGGTAGGCGGTCAAACGGCGCCTTCCCATCCCCCTCATCCGCAAAACTCGCCTCTTGTTATCTCCCGTAACGAGCAGTTCAAGATTTGCGTCACCATCACTTTTCATGACAGTCCTCTCACGCGGCTACTGCTGTGCCTAAAGATGAGGCTGACCGTAATCTTTGCGCTAGAGGGATTTGGCACGGCGACAGAGACCGAAGTGACGGTTGTCGAAAGCACCGAGAAAGACAAGCTGTCCTATGTTGTTTGCTACGAGGGCACGCCACAAGGAGCAGGGCTTACCCCCGGCTTCTATAAGATTGCCTCTGTCGTGCAAGTGGGTCCGGTGGACAATGAATGCAGCCACGAGATTCTAGGCTTCGGCTTTATCAGCGAAGTCCTGCTTCAGGTCTACTAGTGCAACTTTTCTCAGGAGGGAGTAGCCGTCACTCTTCTCCTGAGAAGACATGCCAAACAACTGTCTGCTTAGGTGAAACACGCCCGGACTGGCAGGTGGTTTAAATCTGCCAGTCTTGGACTAAAAAGTATTAGCAAGGCGCGGCTTGACTCGCAACAGGTCTATAGCACCGCGATCGCAGTGGGAGAAAAAATATGACTCAGTCTTCATCAGGAGAAGAAACGCATCCAGAGAATTCTGTGGCTTCTCAAAGTTTGACTCAGATTCGCGGTATTGGAGAAGCCAAGCGGCAATGGTTTGAATCTGTTGGGATCAAAACGCTATCAGATCTAGCTAAGGCCGACGTTGATCAAATAACTGCTCAGCTCCAAGCAGCCGAACACGCTGTGACTGAGGAACAAGTTGAGGAGTGGGTAGAACAAGCCCGCAGTCGTATTGAGGCAACTTCAGCTACGGAGACTCAGGCCGCCGAAACGGCGGATCGGGCGGAAACCGAGGTGCTATCAGAGGCAACCGCTGACGCTGACGCAGGTGAGGCGATAGAAACTGAGGTGGCGACAAGTGAAGTAACGACGGGCGAGGATGCAGAAACTGCCGCCAGTGAGGCGTTAGACAGTGAGGTAGCTGCAGGCGAGGCTGAAGTACCACAGGCGATCGCATCTGATTGGCGATCGCTAGCGGCCTTTCGGATTTGGTTTGAAAGTCGTGAAGTATCGGGACAAACTCAGCAGCGCACCCGGATTGAGCAGGTTGATTCATCTGAACATGAAACCTGGTCTGGTCTTGAAAAATCTCAGCTCCAGCAGTGGATGCTGGCGCGCCTACCCGAAACAACTGCGGTGGCTGAAACAGCGGTAGAACCAGCCGAGCGCGTGGCGATCGCCATTGAGAAAGTTTATCTCAAACAGGCCGCTCAGGTGATGGGAACGCAGATGATTGCTCAATCTGGGCAGACCTTCACCGTACCGCTTGAGCAAAATACGCCGTTCGCCCTGGAGGTTGTCTTCAGCTTCCTCAATCTAGCTGAATCGGCTTCAGCGGTCACCGAGGTCAACTGCCAACTACAGGCACAGATGCAAAATCGCACCAGCGGCGAAAGTATTGCCTTCAGCCAGACCCAGACCGTTACCCTCGATGCCAAGCAAGCACTTTATAGCATCACTCTCTCTGACCTACAGCTTGCCAGCGGCATCTATCGCCTACGCCTACTAATAACCTTGCCCAGCTTAGCGGCCATCCCAGGCTTTTTCGAGATTCCAGCCCTGCAGGTGACTTAAGCCCAATGCCTGCGAGCTGCGATCGCAATTGACAGACTAAACAAAATTTTTGCTTCAAATCTCAGGTCTATAAAGGCGTGCTGGCGCTCATGAATACTTTTGACTGGAAAGCATTTCTAAAGCAGTGGAGTCAGGAAGTCATTGAGACAGTGCAGGAGAAAACGGCGCTACCTCAGCAAGTTTTAGAAGATGAATGGTTAGGGTACCCTGCTGCGAGTGAAAACCAGATTCTACAAGCTGAGGCTCAGTTACAGCGATCGCTCCCTCCTTCTTATCGGGAATTTTTGATGGTGACAAATGGCTGGCGCTGTCCAACTCCTTTTATCCAGATCGGAAGAGCGGGTTATCT
>JAAHIC010000746.1 GCA_010671965.1 Leptolyngbya sp. SIO4C5 | reverse complement strand
TAAGACTGACACTTATCAATATACTGAAGAAAGAAATAAAAGTTGCAATTCTAATCTTAAATCCTTTTCCTAAAAAAATAATTGCTATAGTTAAGTTGACAAGCAGAGAAAATAAAAGAATTAATTCCTTGTTCTCTACTACATAGACATGATCTATGTAAGTGTTGGTATAGAAGTTTATAGCTATTATCGAAATAATATTAAATAGAAATATAAGCCAAGAAACTAGAGCTATTCGAAGCAAAAACCAGTTCGTTTCAATACCACACTTTGCCCTTGAGAAATTGACTCTTTCTAGAACTGAATTGGTAAATTTAGTTCCTCGAAGATCTGTTTCACTAAAGTCTGCGTCTGATAAATCCGCCCCACGAAAATTGCAACCACGCAAAATGGCACCGCGAAAGTCACGCTCTCCTGTTGCGTAGAGTCGCAAAACCTCTTTAGCCTTGAGCCGCTGTCCGTGATATTTGCCCCGTTCCGCCATAGCTTCGCTGTCGCCGCTTGCAAAGAACCCAGGGTTCTTGCATCTGAGTCGGAAGCAGTTCGCAACCTAGCCTAGAACCCTGGGTTCTTGGGTTCTGTCCCATTTAAGCCTATGCGCCGCAAGACAGCCACATCAAGGCGATGACAATTCATTGCGGATGCAGTTTGCCGATCGTGTTAGTGCGAGCATCTTGCTCGCGTTTTATATTCATACCTCAGGGGATAAACCTGGTATGTGTCGATCGTGAGCGAGACGCTCACACTTCCTCGCTTATATCAGCAGATCCATTTGGTCAGGATGCTCATGAGGCGATCGCTCTGCGGCATCACCTGCAACTCACTCCACGCCCTCGGCTCCGCAAAGCCTAGACGATACAAAATCTGAATAATCAACCGAATCCCCCGCGCCGAACCAATCAGCATGATCCGCACAGGTTCACGGTTGGGCTGGGCATCGGATTGAGAGGTGTCGGGAGAAGCGATCGTCTCTAAGTTGGGCAAGAAGTTTTTAAGCATGACCTAAATCCATCTAAGAAAATTGATGTTGTCTATAAAGACCACATTTCAAAAATATATCTGATGTTGTCTGATTGAACAACATTTACCCATCTACCATCCTTTGCAACGATCAAAGGCATGGGAAGGGCAAGCCAAGCACTGAAGCAGGTTTTAGAAACTTACGGCATTAGCCAAAACAAGCTAGCGATCGCCTTACAAATCGATCGCTCAGCCGTCTTCAAATGGGTTCATGGTCAGCGAGAGCCGTCTTCAGAAACGATTGTTGAGATTACACGGGTGCTGAAAACGATGAACCCTGCTGCTGCTAGGGATTTCGTCTATCTCTATCTAGGCGAAATAATCGAATAATGCCTACCTCTGTGGGAGGTGATACGCCGTGTTCCTATCAGGAGCCAATGCCGCAAATGTTTCTAGAACTCCTGTGCTTGCCACCAGTGCCGCAGCGATCGCGCTGCCGCTACTTCATCCTCCTTAGCAGTCTCCAAAAAGGCGTAAAGCTGGGCCTTGGGTACCTGTGGAAACGTGGGACTAATCGTGAAGCAAAACTCGCTGTTCGCCTACAGGCCGCGCTGCCGATTTGGGTTCTGGTGCCGCGATCGCCATCTCAGGTCAAACTTTCTCAAAAACTGTGGTTTTCAAACACCGTGGTTTGTCCGGCCTCATCGAAGGCAAACACCGTGTAAGGCTCCTCGCCCATATCCATCCCCGGTGCGCTCATCGGCATTCCCGGCGCCGTCAGTCCTATCACGTCCGGTCTTTCCGCTAGCAGGCGCTCAATATCGCTAGCCGGCACATGACCCTCAATCACGTAGCCACCGATCAGCGCCGTGTGGCAGGATTCTAAATCCGCCGGGACGCCATAGCGCTGCTTAATTGTTTCCATCTCTTCGGTGAGGTGATCGTCCACCGTAAAGCCCTCAGCCTCAAGATGCTCAATCCAGTGACCGCAGCAGTTACAGTTAGGACTGCGATAAACCGTCGCAGCTGGAGCTGATTGACCGGGCGCTGCCGCGATCGCCCCCCGTTCCAACGGAGCCGCCTGAGCACTGCCGCTCAGCAGCACCAGACCACAGACAATCAGCGCGATCGCCAATCCCCTTAGCCACATCCGCAGATCAAGACTCGCCGAGCTGTGCATGAACCGTCCTTGCCAACGCTACCTGAAGATTTTAACCAATTCTTTTCCGGCAGGGCTACGCCCCCTCCCGCCGCTGCAACAACGCCGCTCAGCCCAGCCGCTCCAAAGGTCTAGCGGGAGGACGGGGGACGGGTAAGCTGAATTTTTTGGCGGCGCACCGGCAGATCTAGCCAGGTACTCAGCTCATGCTCCAGCCAGTCTAGTTCTGGCGTTGTCAGGCCGCCCAGCTTGTCTACCTTACAGGCGCGATTACCAATCCAGATAATTAGCTCCGCCTGACGCTTGAGATAGCCCCAGTCCGATTTTTGATAGCTGGCTTCGCGCCGTTCGAGCTGCGAAATCTGCTGCAGCGGCAGGGACTGAGACAGCAGCGGCACCAGTCCCAGCAGCCGATAAGCCACCGTGATGTAGCGAGGGCCAATAATAATCTGCTTGCTCAGCAAAATACTCAGCAGCGAAAAGCCGACTTTGCCTATAAGGGCGATCGCCAGCCATAGCATCCAGCCATAGGATAAAAACACGGCCATAATGCAGCCCCATCGTTGGCCCGAAAATCTCGATGCCTCCGGTTAGCTCTTGGGGCTGCATTAA
>JAAHIC010000745.1 GCA_010671965.1 Leptolyngbya sp. SIO4C5 | reverse complement strand
CGTAACCATAGCCGCAACGCCCTATCCTGCAAAGCTTTGGCTCGTTACGCTATGGTCACGGCACTTTACAGCACCGCTTACCTCTACTTACCCGTCTATGGAGGGCAAGCATTTGTAAACTATTAGCCCAGTCCATAGAATCTACTAAATTCTTTTGGACGGTTATTTTGATTTTTGTCAATATCAAATTTCAGGCTGACAATCTCAAAAGTGTCTCCCAGCAACGTTCTATAGTTTTTAGTCGTGGCAAAATAAAAGAGAAACCATTTCTCAGCCCGTAACAAAATGTTATGAAGCTGGGCATAATGGTTAAGAACGCGCCCACCTTTACTAGAGCTTCAGTAAATCCTCGCTCTTTTTATTGTTTGCTTTACCCAGTCCATCGCAGCGTTTTTTAGGGTAGACACAGACAAGGGCGTTCAGTCCAACAAATCTCTTGAAATTGTTCAAGATTAGTGTAATGAATAACCGCGTTTCTGGTTTTCAAACAGGTAGCTACGGTTCTCTACAACTGCCTAAATTTGATCTTTTACATCCCCTGCGGGCTTGGCTTGACAATCTCAACGTGCAGCGGCAAACAACCGCGCGGCGTTTAGCTAAGCTGATCCCAGCCCAATGCCCCTTCGAGCGAGACATTCTATTGTTTGGGCGCAAGCTCGGCCACATTCCACCGCTCTGCAAGCTCAATCCCCTCTACGAAGAACTTGTCAGCCTACGATTCCGTGCTCTCTGCTACCTAGCGGATGAGTGCGGCGAAGATATTTCCGCCTATATTTAGGAATGCATCCGGGTATCAAGCGGACCCAGGAAATGCCGCTTTAGAGTCAGGAATGACCAGTTTTGAGCGATCGCCTGCATCTTTCTACTCCCAAGAGCTGAGCCGTAAGAAAATCTGGTACTCAGCCGTTGCAGCTGCCTATGACAAGGCGAGACCCCGCTACCCCCAGCCGCTGATTCGGCAGGCGATCGCCCTAGCAAAGCTTTCTCCAGGCGATTGTCTGCTGGAATTAGGATGCGGCCCCGGTACGGCAACAACCGATTTTGCCCAGCTAGGGTTGAAGCTGGTTTGCTTAGAGCCTAGTCGCTCTACCTATGCCTTAGCATGTCAGAACTGCCAGCCCTATCCAGCCGTTAGCATCATCAACACCACCTTTGAGGAATGGCCTCTACCTGCTGCCCGCTTTGATGCTGTTCTCGCAGCTAACGCCTTTCACTGGGTTGCTGCTGATGTCCGGCACGCTAAAGCCTTTGATGCTCTTAAACCTGGCAAATCGCTCGTCTTACTGTGGAATATTGCGCCGCAGCTAGAGAAAAGAAGTTTTCAAGCCATAGCTCCTATCTTACGAAACTACGATCCAGGGCTGGCGGAGCGAGAGTCTATAGCGACTCATCTAAAAAACATGGGCGAATTTGGAAAAGCTGCGATTGGCTCAGGCTATTTTCACAACCTGCAGTCTGAGTGGCAGATTTGGCAAACAGCCTATAGTGTCGAGGACTATCTGTTATTGCTAAGTACCCTATCGCCTTACATCGCTCTGCCTGATGAACAGCGTCAGGCGCTCTTTGCAGACCTGAAAATAGCGCTAGAAGCCGGCAGCGATCGCCTTGCCGCTACTGGCCTCTCAGCGCTACAGGTCATGCAAAAGGTGAGTGATTAGCCCCCCATTGACTGATAGAACCAGTAAGTCGCCATCGGAATGATAGTGGCGGCAATCAGGAAGCCGACAACGACAACGGTGGAGTTAGAGCGATTTTCCTCAGTTTCTTCAGCCGAGGCAAAAGTGCTTTCTAACTCAAAATTGGCATCGTCTACAGGCGGGCCGGGATCAGGTTCCCCTGCCAGGACGGCTACGAGGCGATCGGTCGCGTCTAAAAATGCCTGATTGTACTTATTGCCCTGGCGCAGCGGGATTTGGATCGTTTCTGCGGTAATGCTTTCAGCAATCTCAGGTGTCAGCCGCTCAGCCGCTGTTTCCCCTACTCGCAGAGCTGCGCCATTAGTGACATCATCCAGCACTAATAGGGCTTGGTTTGTCTGTGCTTCTGGTGTCGGGAACCACTGCTCGAACAGCTTGTCAGCAAAGCTTTGAGTTGTTTCGCCGTAGTCGAGGCGGTGCAGGGTGACTAGTCGTAGCTCAGTTCCGCTTTGGGCTAGCTGGCGAAGCTGCTGACTGATTTTTCCTTCGTTAAGGCGGCTGATTTGATTGGCATCATCGATAACCCAGGTATCCTGTCCGGCTGAGATCTGAGGCATCTGGTAGACGCCAGTGGCATAGGCAGGCAGAGCCAGGAGCTGCAGTGAGCAAACTGCGATCGCCAGGCCCAGGCTCCACTGTTTCCAAGCAGTGAGGTAGGTGAGGAGTTTCCGCATCGTCCTTAAATCCGTTGAGAATTCTTTCAGGTAATCGGCCTACAGTTAACTATACGGGACGGTGGGATAGCCTTGGCAAGGTACCGAGAATCACCTAGTCCTGGACGTACTCTTTGCCGCTAACTAAAGCTAGCTCAGCCCGCATGAATTCTCGCCCCAAGTAAGCGGCGTGATCTAAATAGGTAATGGGAGAGGGCTTGTCCTTATTTTCAAACAGGGTGATGCACAGCTCCTTAGCCGTACGCCCTGTATAAACCTGAGTATGACTGCGCTCAACCTTACCGCGCGTAGGTAGCGGCTTGCCGGTTTGGGGATCGCAGGCCAACCCTTTGTCATTGATCACGTTCGTGAAATGCTTGGCACAGATTAAA
>JAAHIC010000744.1 GCA_010671965.1 Leptolyngbya sp. SIO4C5 | reverse complement strand
TCTGGGCTGAGGCAATGGGCGATCGCGTGGTAGACATGCCCGGAGACTATGAGCCTAGCGATGCTGTCAGTCAAGCCACCATAGGCACGAGACGATTCGCTATCTTTGCCTTCAACAATCTCTCGCATAATTGCGAGTTGAGCATCGTTATCGAGGTCAAAATAACCAGAGGCTAAAGTATCGACTATTTCAGGCTCAGCCGCGTTGGGGGCTGCCGGAGTCACAGAGTCTCCCATTTTTTCGTAAACATAGTAAAGTAACGCTAGCTTTTCGTCTGTGCCTAGCTTGCTATAAGCCTGATAAACCTGCTTGGCCTCATCTGAAAGCACATGAGATTGAGCATTGTTAGCAGAAACCATAAATAGTTTTCTCCAAATTTTTAATCTACGTAGCTAGCAGTTCTAAACTGATAGCTAGCCTCAGATTTAACAGATTGCGCCAATCGCTTCTCCCATCCGAGGTTATAAATTTGGCTACTATGGCTACAACCTCCCTGCGTCCGCTGTGGCTTTCTAAAGCTCTGCCGGCGTGTCAGGCGCCACCTCAATGCCGCCCTGCCGCTTTACCTGCTGCTGCTCGGTGACTAAATCTTCTAGCTGATTAAATTCGACCCCCATATTTTGACAGGCCTGCTTAAGGGTCGTGATGAAGCGTTCAGTATCCTCACCAAAGCCGCACTGCTTGGCTGCCACTGCTAGACCCTGCTTGGCATTTGACTTGGCACAATCAATGAGGATGACGCCCTCTAAAGGTTTTTCAGAAGCCATATTTATCTAAGTTTTACTCACAACTGACTGCTAAATTTGTAGCTATGGGAATAAAATAGCTTTCTCTGCAACAACAGAGATTGTTAGCGATTGCCCGCAAATTCGCATCTGTCTGTAGAGCGACTTAGCCTATAGAGTTTCGCTTTGTCTACCCCTAGCCAGATGTTTTTTAGGGTTAGAATCGCGTTTGACAACAGCAGCCTAACCGGGGCGTATTCCTCTAAAGTGTTTACGAGCAGCAGCCAACGGCTAACCAGGAAGATCTAAATTTTGGCAGGCTGTCTTGGCGATCGCCTAATGCATTCAAGCCTTGAAAGATGGCTGATTATGGCTGTACCAGCGGTACCCTGCTTATGTTCACTTACTTGGGGCATTTTGGGATCTAGTGAGGAGTCAGCAAAATGGAAAATTCGCAGCCAACTGACTGGACAAAAGTTTGGGGTAAGTTCATGGCGATTGTGATGATCGTCAACCTGCTTTTAGTCCTCTTTAACATTACATATATTCCTTTAAGAGACTTGTATCTAAAGCGTTTGCCACTGGTTGTTCGTCAGTACGATCAGATTAAAGGTATTGAAGCGAATGAAGTCACCGAAAATTATTTAAATACAGTTGAAAAACTAGATACAGCGATCGCCCAAAACGGCCTTTCAGCCGCCGAAAGTCTAGCCACACTGAAGCTGCTGCAAAATCAAAGTCTGGCAATTGTTGATGAAAATCCGTTTTTGATTGCCAATAAATCAGCTACCTTTGCCCGCCTGAAGCGGCGCTTACGCGCTTACATTGGCACTGAGTCAAATCGGGAAGCTTTTCTGACTTTCTGGAGTCCAGCTTATTTGAAACAACAGGGATGGCCTGACGTTAAAGCTTTTTTTGATCAAAATCTGCGACCTCTCATTGCCTCTAACTACTTTCGAGAAACCAACGAAGTCGGGCAGTTTGTCGATGAATTTTGGCGGATAGATATTTACTTTGTCATCTTTTTTGCCATCGAATTTTTTCTGAGAACAGTTGCTATCAGCCGCCAAAAAGAAGGGGTTTCCTGGCCAGATGCGATCGCCCGCCGCTGGTACGAGTTGCCCCTGTTTTTTCCTTTCTGGCGCTGGCTGCGGGTGGTGCCAACAGCGGTGCGCATTCATCGCTCGCGGCTGTTTAACCTAGAACGGTTGCTGGGACAGGCTACCCACGAACCTGCCGCTTACCTGGCTGAGCGTGTTTCTCGCTTTGCTCTAGTGCGGGCGATTAACCAGGCCAAAGAAGCCGTCAACACGGGTAGCATTACCGCTCTAGACCAGACTTCTAGCCAGTACGTCCAGGTTGGCGACGCCGAAAAATTTGATAAACTCACCGATCGCCTGCTGCAGTTAGTCATTTATCAGGTGATGCCCACTATCAAGCCCGATTTAGAAGCCCTGCTGCGCCACAGCCTGCAGAGAACACTGAAGGAGTCAGATCTATACGAAGGACTGCAGCGAATTCCAGGGGTACAGGCCATTCCGCAGGACATGGTAGCCCCCGTCTCCGACTATCTGGCTCAGGCAACTTGTGACGTATTGGCCAACTCCTATGCCGACGTTGAGGGCCGGGTGCTAGTTGATCAGCTCAGTGCTGACTTCCGCTATGCCTTGGGCCAAGAACTGCAGGCTGGCAGCAACCAGAGCGAACTGCAAAAGCTGCTGAGCGATCTTTTAGAAGAAATGAAGTTGAACTATATTCAAAAGTCGAAGCAGCAAAATCCTGAAGACACTTTAGAAGAAGTTGATCAGCTAGATGAAAGTGCGCCTGCTGACTTTGATTAAGGCTGAAACAGGATAGGGAAAAGCCGCGTCTACACAAACAGGGGACAAAAGTTGAAGTCCGCATCAACCATCGCCCAGTTTGTAAAGCCTTTGCGGTAATTTTGGGCTTGCTAGAAAGAAGTCCAGATAAGCTGAGATTTAACCGAAGGTTGTCTGCAGCACCTATCAATTGCTAAGCGATG
>JAAHIC010000743.1 GCA_010671965.1 Leptolyngbya sp. SIO4C5 | reverse complement strand
TTGACGGCTACCACCCGGTAGCCGTCAGTGACTCGCAGGGGGGCGTCTACTGCCCCAAGGGGCTGGATATCCCCAGCATTCGCCAGTTCAAGTCCTCAACTCGCAGCGTCAAGGCCGTCTACTGTGAGGGCACAGTCTGCAACCTAGTAGATAACTATTCGACCTTAACTAACCAGGAGCTTTTAACACTGGATGTCGATATTTTGGTGCCCGCAGCTTTAGAAAATCAGATTACTGAAGTGAATGCATCGAATGTGCAAGCCAAGTATATTTTTGAGGTTGCCAACGGGCCAATTTCTTCTAGCGGCGATCGCATTTTGGAAGCAAAGGGCATCTATGTCTTTCCCGACATCTTAGTGAACGCCGGCGGGGTGACTGTGAGCTACTTTGAATGGGTGCAAAATCGCAGCGGTCTGTACTGGACATTAGATGAAATCAACCGTCAGCTCAAGCAGCGAATTATGACTGAAGCAGCGGCTATCTGGCAGATTGCCCAAGAGCTAGCCATTCCACTGCGAACGGCGGCCTACGTTCACGCGCTAGAGCGCCTCGGCCAAGCTCTTAACGCCAAAGGCACACGGGAATATTTCACTGACTCTCGTTTCTAAACTAACGCTTTGTCGGCATCAGCCTTAAGCGGGTGTTGCTAGCTCTGCAAACACAGTAAGCTGGCATCGAACTCTGTGAAATAACTGTGCCTGTATCATGAGCCGCTCGATCCTCGATCCGCAACTACAGCAGCAAAAACAGCGCTTAGATAGCTTGCTGGAGGCGATCGAGCAGCTAGCGATGACGATGCAGTCAGGCTCAATTGTGCAAACCGTGCAAGGTCTGCGGGAAAATGTGAGCCAGCCGTTTTTGTTTGTCGTGATTGGAGAAGTTAAAGCGGGCAAAAGCAGCTTCATCAATGCCTTGCTAAGGGCAGAAATTTGCGAAGTGGGAGCCGATCCCCGCACAGCCGTGGTTAGCAAAATTATCTATGCCGATCATCCCTACACTACTGAGCTAAAGCCTAATCAGCTACACGAAGTTGGCCGACCTGAGCAGATTTTGCAGTCTTTAGCCATTGTCGATACCCCCGGCACTAACAGTCCATTTCGTCAGCACGAAGAGACGACCCGCACATTTATTCCCAATAGCGATTTAGTCCTGTTCGTTTTCTTCGCTAAAAATCCCTATACCAACACAGCTTGGCAGCTACTAGACTACGCCGCCCAAGAATGGCAAAAGCCCGTAGCGTTTGTACTCCAGCAGGCCGATGTTGCAACTCCCTTAGAGCTAGAGACAGCCTATCGCTACATTGAACAAGAGGCTCAGCAGCGAGGCATTTCTCAGCCGCCAGTCTTCGCAACCTCGGCCAAGCTGGAGCAGGCCGGAGAAGTTCACACCAGCGGCTTTGAAACCGTGCGCGACTTTGTTCAAGAGACAGTGACGGGCACTCATAGCTATGGCATCAAGCTGAAGTCAGGCTTAAGCTCAGCTCAAACTATCCTGACGCACCTGAAGCAGAATCTACAGGCCCTACAGCAGCAGCTTGAGGTCGATCAAAAAGCAGTCGAAAACATTCGGCAGCGCCTGGGCCAGGGACAACAGCAGTCTCGCTATGAAATCGATTCGCTGGTAGAGCGGTTAGTCGCCCAGTATG
Source organism: Leptolyngbya sp. SIO4C5 (assembly GCA_010671965.1). Classification (GTDB taxonomy): domain Bacteria; phylum Cyanobacteriota; class Cyanobacteriia; order Phormidesmidales; family Phormidesmidaceae; genus Sphaerothrix; species Sphaerothrix gracilis. Next base: position 1,104 of record JAAHIC010000743.1, on the reverse strand, counting down.
ACCGCATTACCCAGCAGGTCAAGAATGAGTTTAAGCAAGGACTCACCGTTTTTGCGCTGGCTAAGCGATCGCTGTTCTCCATTTTTAACCGCCAACAGCGGGTAGAAGCCTGGATTCAGCAGCTCAAGCAGCAATGCCAATCAGAGCTAGAAGACACTTTAGAGCAAACTTCCCAGGAGGGAGCCAAACATTTTCTCAAGGGCGTGCAGCAGCTAATCGATCGCCTGGTTGAAGACTTGGACGCTACGCAGCGGCAACAGCTCAAAACAGCCGAAGTTTCGATGCCGCTTTTGATTGAGCGCTACGAAGTCATTGAAGCCGTGAGAGAGCGTGTGTCTACTTTGCTAGAAGATAGCTGTTTTGCCGTTTCGGTAGCAGAACAGGCTGATGGCGTTGGTACTGGGATGGCGAGCGGTGGCCTACTGGCAGTCATTGGCGGCATTATCGCCGCCGTCACCGAGATTGTCATTTTAGATATTATTGGCAGCTTATTTATGGGAATTGGCGTTCTGTTTGCCGGTGGTATCCTGCTGGTTAAGCGAGGAGCCATCATTCAGAAGTTCGAGCAAGAACTCGATAGAGGACGGGCCAAGTTTGCCGCCGCGATCGCCGATCAGCTAACCGCTAAGCTCAGCATTACCTACGAAGAAATTGATCGCAGCTTTGCCAACTATTATCGCTATGTGGAAACCGAAGCGAACAGCATCAAGCCCTTACTGCAACAATTTGAGCAGGTTCAGCAGCAGGCAAAGAGCTTAGAAAATGACCTAAGAACCTAAATGAGTGAGAACAGATTTGTCAGATCTAGATTTATAGAAATGCTTATGGCCATGATTGACCCAGTTTGCAGCCTTATCAGCTAGCCTTTCGCCTATTTGTAAAGTATTGATTCTACGGAGGAATCCGGTTTTGCCAAGATGATACAGAACCTATCGATTGTCAGTAGAGGGCCAAGATCCCTTGATAGGCTTAAAATAGTCACCCTGTAACCTAATGCCCATCAGCGGGGCACTTAACTAGCAAATCAAACTTATCTAGTATCACCAGCTTGATGAAAGCTAAATAAAATACCTTACAAGAATCTTTAGACTACGTGCGATATTT
>JAAHIC010000742.1 GCA_010671965.1 Leptolyngbya sp. SIO4C5 | reverse complement strand
TCAACTAAAATTTAGCCTAGAAAAAGAGAAGCAAAACTGTTTGAGGCAAAATTGCTTGTAGTCAAAAACTAGCAAGTTTCAGAGCCTCAACCGCCTGCTGGCTACCTTTAGCAGCTTAGAGAGAGGTTTTGAGTTTAAATGAATCGAACAGAGCGGTAGCAGTTGCTGAGGCCACATTAGGAAGGTCTCAAAACTAGGGCTGAGAAGCCTTACAAAATGACTTAACTGCAGTGGTGTCTAGACAAGCTCCTGAGGTGCTTATGCAGACTTTTTCCAGAAGAAACGCTCTATCTAAAATTCTACCTAGACCCTATCACGAGAATACCGATTGTGCGGAGAGGTTTTAAGAGAAATTTGTCTAATTTTCGAAAATCTTAGTGATCTCACGGAAGGCGCTTCATGCTTTAAAAGAAAGAAGCGGCTGGCGACATCTAGAAGCGTTTTTGGAGGAGTCGCGTTAGCTGCAGCGGTCTGAGCTTGATCGCGGTCATTCTTACTAGCCGTCACTGGCCGTTACCTAGACGGGCAGTGACGGCTCTCTCGGCGATCGCTTTGAGTGTGCTTAATTTTACCCCCTGCGGGTATTGCTCAGCTTGCTCCAAATCAAAAGCAGCAGGTAGAAAGCTACCTGCTGCCATTCTCCAAACAGAAAGCATTTATCGACTAGAGGGAAGCATAGCCAAAGGTGATGTTAAAAGTACGGCACCAAATACCGACCGAGCCGTAGTTATCTAAGCTGATATTGTCAGGGATCGCGTAGCGCTGAGCGCCTCGAACGCGCTGGAGCTGGGCCAGAGTGACATAGTCCGATTCAGCAATAGCCGCTGGTACTGTGCGATCCCGATAGAGAATAACCTCGACATCAGGCCCTCTGGCGGTGCTGAACTGCTGGTCAAATTCTAGATATTGCTGGCCGTTCTCGGTGACAATACGGGCGATCCCCGTTGTTCTATGGCTGCGATCGACGGTGACAAACTGGCTGGACTGCGGGGTCGCCTGCGCAATCTGAAGGGTTTCAGCTTGCGCTACCGGCAGCGCTAGGTGGGCAGTGCCGCTGCTGAGTATCAGGGCAGTTGCTAGGCCAAAAGTTGTAAATAGCTGCATGATCAGGTTTCAGAGAATCTACAGCTATGACTGTAGTTGGACTGTCTGGGAATACCCTAATCCGCAGATGAGCAGAAGATTTTGACTGACTGATGACGCTATGGGGAAATTCTCATCTAGGCTTCAGGAAGTCTGGGGCGCAGGGAGGCTGCCGCATGAATTTGAGGTAGTTGCCCAGCATCGTCAACGTCAGCGCTGGGGTGCTGCCTTGCGGGCAGTAATCGTGGCGCAAAAAACTTTGGCCTTGACTGGTCAGCCAGGCCTCCTGTAGCTGCACCTGGCTAATTTTGACAAGCTTACGAGTCGCGAGCGCCCGAATAATCTGCTGGCGACTTGAGGCAGCAACTTTGGGGTGAATTTTCCCTGGGGATAAACTGCCCTTAGCAGCTGATTTCAGCGTTAAAAGCTCGTCGGGCGTGACCAGCAAATTGTAATTATCTAGCTTAAGTAAGGTTCGACCCGCCGCAGATAGGGAAAATCGACTGACTGTTTCGGTGTAGTCTACCAGTCCTTTTTGGCCTAACTGACGACAGAGGCGATCGCGCTGAGCGGCGGGTGTCTTAGTAGGCGCTAGCTGGCTGAGCGGAGCGCGGTAGTCTGGGTGGGCTAGCAGCCGCATTAAAAACTGCAGCTCCGGTGAAGTAAGCACCATGCCTTACACAGGCCGTATTTAGTAAACATGAACTATTTTAATCGATGTAAAACAGTACTCCAGCGCGATCGCCCGCATGGAGCGAGAAAAGCTGTAAGGTATAGGGGATCTTGACAGCGACTGTGAACAAACCGCTAGCCCCTCGCAATCAAACCCTGACCCTAAGCGCAGCCGATCGCCAGCGCTATCGGTCACGGTTACTAACGCTGCAGTCGCCGGTGACGCTGGAAGCGATCGCCAATCGGACGCTGCACCAAGATTTTCTTAAGGCGGTGCCCTACCTGCCGCAGCAGTCAGTCGCGCTCCTATTTCTAGATCCCCCTTACAACCTAACCAAGCAGTTCAACCATCAGCGCTTCACCCGCAAATCTTTAGAGGACTATGAGGGTTGGTTAGACAGCTGGTTTTCAAAGCTCTTGCCGCTGCTGACGCCTACGGCTTCCATTTACTTCTGCGGAGATTGGCAGTCCTCTACCGCAATACATCGCGTTATTAGCCAGTATTGCAAGGTGAGAAACCGCATTACCTGGGAGCGCGAGAAGGGGCGCGGGGCCAAAGTTAACTGGAAAAACTGTTCCGAGGATATTTGGTTCTGCACGCTCTCGAATCAGTATGTATTCAATGTAGAAGCCGTCAAGCTGAAGCGAAAAGTTATTGCTCCCTACCGCGATCGCAGCGGTCAGCCTAAAGACTGGCAAGAAACCCGCGTAGGCAACTTTCGCATCACCCATCCTTCAAACCTGTGGACTGATATTTCTGTGCCATTTTGGTCAATGCCTGAGAATACCAGTCACCCAACTCAGAAACCGGAAAAGCTTTTAGCCAAACTGATTTTAGCCAGCAGCCAGCCAGGCGATATTGTGCTTGATCCTTTTCTGGGATCAGGTACCACTGCCAGTTCTAACCGTTTTTCGGCTAAGCAACAGAAATATTCGTCAATTTCAATGCCAATGTAGCGCCGTCCTAACTTTTTGGCGACAACGGCAGTGGTACC
>JAAHIC010000741.1 GCA_010671965.1 Leptolyngbya sp. SIO4C5 | reverse complement strand
CGCTAGATGGCGGAGCTTCTAAGCGCTGGTGGAAGGATTTGGTGAAGGCAACTTTCAGGCTTTGTTTGAGGCAATTGAGCGGGAACAGCAGAGACGCGGTAGCTTGTAAATTTCTGAAAAAGCTAAGAATATGGGATAGCCTGTAATAAAAGTTCATGTTCTGCGAACTGCCTATGCTGCGTATCATCACTGATTTTGACGGGCCAATTATGGATGTTTCGGAGCGGTACTATCAGGTCTACCAGTACTGCCTTGAGACTACTCGGTTGGCAGATCAGGCAGTACAGCAGCTCAGCAGAACTGAATTTTGGCGCTGCAAACGGGCGCAAATTCCAGAGCGGGAGATTGGTCGCCGCTCTGGGCTAACTGCCGAACAAGCGCAAGCTTTCGCCCGACTGCGACGGGAAACGGTGCATTCCCAGCCCTATCTGGTCTACGATCGGCCTATTCCAGGGGCGATCGCGGCTTTGGAGCAAATTCAGGCGGCTCAGATCGATTTAGCCGTCATGACGATGCGCCACGACCAAGAGCTAGAAATTGCCTGTGAGCAGCATGATTTAGGCCGCTTTTTCCCTCAAAACCGACGCTACTGTCTCAACAACGGCTATGTGAAACAGGCAGATGTGAAAGACAAGCCCCGGCTGATGCGGCAGGCGCTAGCCGAACTGCCTGCTGCAGCTACTACCTGGATGATTGGCGATACGGAAGCTGATATCCTAGCGGCTCACGAATACAATGTGCCGGTTATCGCAGTCTTGAGCGGCATTCGCGATCGCGAGCGTCTCGCCACTCATCAGCCAACCCTGATCTTGCCAGATTTGAAAGCCGCCGTTGAGCTCATTTTGCAGCAGCCAGTGTCCGCCTCAGTTAGCTGCTCCTAGCCGTTCGCCTACGCCTTGAATAGCTCCAATCAGCTAGCGTAAAAAGCTGCTGACCAACCACAGAACTAAAAATGTAATCAGCGCCGCTACGGCTTCCGGGCTGGCAAACTCAAACTCTGCCCCTTGCGGAATCAGCAGTTGCCCGACAGTCAGTCCCAGTGTCAGGCCAATCACCAACCCCAAAAGCACCAGCAAGACTGAACGCCAAAGCTTATGCTCTTTGCGATTCAGAAAGTAGACACTACAGGCCACGCCCAACGCCAAAGCTAAGGGAGGCGAATAAAAGCCTGCTAGCGCCAGCAAGCCGAAAATACCGGCTGGCTGCAGGATGTCTTTGCGCTCTGGTGTGTCGAGTAGCTGATTCAGCCATGCTACATTGGGTCGGGGCACCGCTGGCGGCGAGTTTAGCACTGGCTCCGGCGACTTCTCAGCGAAGCGAATCCGATCGGGCACCTTAATTTTGCCTTCCTGTCGCAGCCGCAACCGCTCCATCAGGATGGCATCATAAGCTGATTCGATCGCCTCTTTTTCCCTGCGATCGTCTGAACACGCCTCCATTAAGCGATCCCGCGCCGACTGAATTTCCTCAAATGAGGCAGCTTCAGTAACGCCTAATATCTCGTATGAACTCTGAACGCTCATCTGAGAACCTCCGAGAGACCCCGCATAGTACTATTGCCTAAGTTAACAGGATGGAAACAGGGCCTAAAGCAATCAACCTTCATAGCTTGAACTTGATCAACCCCTAGCCATCAGTGTAGCGAGGGAGTTGCTAAATCGAAAGCTTCCCTGCAACAAAGCTGTAGATTGATTGTAAAGACTACCTGCTGAAAGATGGAGTTTTGGGCAGTTTTGCATTCTTTCCTTCAAGAAAATTTCATCTATCTTGAGAATTCAGTTAAATTGACTATGAGGTTATGACAAGATTGAAGTTTTTTCGCTGAACTGAACTGAAATCTATGAAATAGATTTAAAGCTAAAGCTTTCGGATTAGCCAGTCAATAGCGGATTGAGCTGACCTCCGACAAAGCGCTGTCTATCTTACTGCAAGGTTTTAACGGTTATGGCTGCTGCCAAGATTCTTGTTGTTGATGATGATCCGGCAATCCGCAATCTCATCTATCGCTTTTTGTCAAAGCAGAGTTACCAAATGGAAGCTGCTGAGGATGGGAAAGGGGCTCTTGCCATATTTGAGCAGTTTAACCCAGACTTAGTTATCTTGGATGTCAACCTGCCTGACGCCAATGGCTATGATCTCTGCAAGGAAATGCAGGCCCGCACCGGGGTGTTCATCCTGATGCTGACCAGCCGCACTGATGAAGCAGATAAGATTCGTGGCTTTAATCAAGGGGCAGATGACTATTTAACTAAGCCTTTCAGTTTGGGCGAATTGGAAGTGCGAGTTGGCGCTATTTTGAAGCGGCAGCGCCCGGTCACGGCGGCAGAACAGCAGCGTCTCACGTTTAATCAGCTAGCCATTGATCCGGTGCGGCGAGAAGTGACGCTTAACGAGGATTTGGTGCCCCTAACTGCTTTAGAGTTTGACCTGCTGCATTTCTTAGCGAGTCATCCGGGCCGAGTCTGGCGACGGACGGAGCTCATTCAGAAGGTTTGGGATTATGAATACGTGGGCGATCAGCGGGTTGTAGACGTGCATATCGGCCAGATTCGCAAGAAGATTGAAATCGATACGACCCAGCCAGCCCTAATTCAGACAGTGCGGGGGGTTGGCTATAAGTTTGAACCCCCCCACGAGGGTGCTGAAGAAGCTTCATAGTAGGTTCTGTTCTTAAGCCTCTAGACCTGGTTGCGCAGCTTCCAGGCCGCGCTGATGAGCTGTCCCCAAGCAGCTCCGCCGTCACTGGGGACAGCAG
>JAAHIC010000740.1 GCA_010671965.1 Leptolyngbya sp. SIO4C5 | reverse complement strand
GGCGTTGGTACCGTCGCCACCTGATCCTGGAGCTGATGCACCGCCCCTGAAAGCATGAATCAGAGTGGTTAATACCGCTGCTGAAATCCGCGCCTGCCTAAGCAGTACGGATTTCCTAACCTTTGGCAACTCTGTATTCAGGTCGAGGCGCTGTGAGAACACCCGATTGGCTCAACTTTTCTGAGAACGCTCTGCTCCTAGGCACCGGGGCAGGCATCGTGGCTTCAGCGGCAACGCAGCAGCTTTTGTATGCGTCAGCCCCTTTGTCCGTTTTAGTTGCTCTGGGGCTGGTCAGTCGGCGTCGGCTAGAGCGCCGGGTTGAAGAGCTAACTGAGGTTTCTGACAATACCAGTCAGGTGCTTTCAGGGGCGGTGCATCAGCTCCAGGATCAGGTGGCGACGGTACCAACGCCTGAAGAATTTATGACCCTGCAGCGTACGGTGATGGCCCATAACGATCGCGCCATTGTCCGGTTTTCTCAACGGTTAGAGGAAACCCAGCAGCAGCTAGAGCAGCGCCTCCACGCTATCGAAGCGCCCGATTTGAGTCCCATCTACAAAGACATCAGCGAGCTGCAGGATCAATATGCGTACCTCTGCTCAACGGTAGAGCGCCTGAGCGGCCAGATGCAGCGGTTATCCAGTATTCCGCGAGTAGAGGCCACTGAAGCGGAGATTGCCTATCTCAAAACTGAGCTAATGCAGCTGCGAGTGACCCTAGATACTTTAGGCTTGGAAAGTAAAAGCCAGCTTTCCGCTCTCTCCCATAGCCTCAGCTACTTCGATCGCCGCCTGCGAGAGGGTACTGCTACTAACGACTCGACGGTTTTACAAGAAGAAGTGCGAGAGCTGATCAAAGCGATCTCAGACTTGGTGCCGCGACAGGACTTTGCGCGGTTGGCTCAGCAGCTCAAGCAGCTCACCGAGCAGCATCAAACTCTAATCAAGGCTTTACCCGCTGGCAGCGGCGTGACAGTAGAAGCACCTGCGGCTGCTCAGCCCCAGATTGAGCAGCTTCAAGCAGCGATCGCGCAGATTTCGGCCCGCCTTGACAATAACTATGAGTCAGCAGATGCTCCTACGCGGCAGGCTATTGGCCATCTACAGGAAAAATTTGAGCAGCTTCAGGAGTTTACTCAAACTTTAGAGCAGGCTCAGCAGCAGCTTTCCCACCAGGTAGCGACTTTGCCGCAGGCGGCTGATACCCATCAGCTACAAACTCAGCTGCGAGCTTTAGGGGTGCGAGTCGAAGATACCGAGCAGTATTTGCGAGACGTGCAGGACACGCTGCTGACACGGCTGGAGCTAGGCACTTCTTCTCCGCAGCTACCCGCTCAGCACCGCTGGATTGTCGATTTTCAAGGGCCGCAGGGACTCTCTGAGCTAGCCAACACGACGCCTTCTGACAGTCGCTTAGCCCTAGAGGCCGCGATCGCGCGGACTCAAGAGCGTTTGGTTTTAGTGTGGCCCTGGGCTGACGCTTGTGAGTTAGATACAGCGATGGTGGGTCAGTTTGAAGCGCTATTGGCCCGTCAGTGTCGCTTAGAAATTGGCTGGTGTCACGTCGGCGATCGCCGGGAAGGCCGTTTACTGCATACGGTGAGCCAGCGCTGGCAGCTTGAGTCGGCCCAAAAACAGCAAATTACTGAAGCGCTCAACAAGCTGCTGCCCTTGAAACAGCGCTACCCCGATCGCTTTACCTTCAAAATCTTGGGGACAGATGAAAACTTCTTGGTCTGCGATCGCAGCTTTGCCATTCTAGGCGTACAGCCAATCAAAACGGCCAATACGGTGTTTAATCAGCTCGGCCTGAAGCTGCACACCACTGACCCGCAGGTGGTGCAGTGTCTCAGCGATCGCTTTAGCGACCCCACCATTGCGGCTGAAGATGCCGTGGCCTATTTCAACCGGGCAACCACCCGCTATGACCTGGGCGATCAGGAGGCGGCCCTGATGGATTACCATCAAGTCCTCAAGATTACGCCCCACGATCCGTCCGCCTACAACAATCGCGGCCTGATCTATGCCAACTTAGGTCGGCTAGAAGCCGCGATCGCGGACTTCAGCCAGGCAGTGCGCTATGACGGTCAGCACTTCAGTGCTTACTGCAATCGCGGTATCACCTTCCTAGAAAATGACCAGCTTGAAAGCGCCCTGTTTGACCTCACTCAGGCCAGCCAGATTCGCCCAGACTCACCGTTGCCCTATTTCTATCGCGGCGTCGCCTACCAGAAGCTAGGACACCTGACGGCGGCGATCGCGGACTTTACCGCCGCCGTAGAGCGCAATTCAGCCCAGATCGCCCTGCCCCTGTGCTACCGGGCGGCAGTCTACCAAAAAGTAGGCGACTTTCAAAAGGCGATCGCGGACTTAGAAGCCGCTTCTGAAGGGCTTAAGGCCCAAAAAGATGCCCGCAATCTGGTGACGGTGCAGAAAACGCTAGAGAAGCTCAAAGGTTTAGTGGTCAAGCAAACGGCCTCAGTCTCTGGCTGAGAGCCGTTACGCCCTTGCCTTACATGCCTGGCAGGTCAGTCTATGGTCGCCTTGGCCTGCAGCTTAATCTGACCGGGCTGTACGGTGAGGCGATCGAAGCGCAGAGCCATGCCGTCTAACTCAAAGTTGCGGAGATCTATAGCTGTAGCCACTTTTATTAGGACGCTGCCTGCCTAAGAACGTCCTCCATCGCCGTGCGCAAATTGGCTGACAACGCGAACTGCTTGCGAATCCGGCTTTTCAGCCAGGCCCAACACTTTTCA
>JAAHIC010000074.1 GCA_010671965.1 Leptolyngbya sp. SIO4C5 | reverse complement strand
GCATGGCGGCAGGGGCTTTGGGGCAAATATCTTGTTGCAAATAGGCGATCAGCTCATCTGTGGCGTAAAGCTCATAGTCTGCTGGGCTGGGATTTGTGAGGGCTAAGGCTCCGCCAACGCCAATCAGCACGACACTGCCCGCAATTGTTGATGTTTTTAAGAAGCCCACAGCTATTGTGCCTCCGCAGATTGGAGCCGTTGTCCCCAGCGATCGCTCTCATACCTTAACTCTAGCCGAGAGTCTCTAAAACCGAGACTTGAGCTTAGCAAAAATCTCTAGATTGGGTGGCTAACTCCTGCGGCAAAATGCTAGAATCAACAACGCGCGATGGCGAGCGTAGCCAAGGGGTTAAGGCAGTGGATTGTGGTTCCACCACTCGCGGGTTCGAATCCCGTCGTTCGCCCTTTAATTTACAAATGCAATGTAACTCAGAACAGGGGCGGTCTATGGACCGCCCTTGAGTTTTCCGTTCCCCTGTTTGCGCTAAGACATCAGGGCGATCGCCTCAGCGGCGGGAGCCTTGTCTGATACATCAGCACCGACATCGATTTGCACCTCTTCTGGCTCAGCCCAGAGAATCAGCCTGGGCGCATAGGGACTGCTGAGGTTCTCATGCTTGGGCAAAATGCGCAGCGACAGCCCTTGCAGGCCGCTAGCCGTGTAGGTGACCTCCACCTCATAGCGGCTGCGCCCCTGGTTGTCAGTGCCCTGGTGGGTCATGACGCTGGGAATACCGACGTGAATCTCACCATCTGTATCTACTTTGCCCTGATATAGCTCTACCTGTACGTCCGACGGCTGCAGCGCCCCCAGCCGCACTAGAGCCTCAACCTTAAAGGGCTGATTGACCTGTAGATTTGCGGGTTCTGAAATCTGCACCTCTTCAATTTTCATTTCATACCAGTGCTCTGCCAGGTGATCTTCCCAGTGGGCTAGCGTCTTGGCTGGCGCGAAGCTGCTCTGGGTCAACCGATGGGCGCGATCGCTGCAGCTAAAGTAAGCCCGCGTGGCATATTCCTTCAGCATCCGCGCCGTGTTGAACATGGGGGTATTGAGGCGGATGGCGTCCTTCATTTTGGCGACCCAGCCCCTGGGAATCTCTTCCTGATCGCGGTTGTAAAATAGCGGCACCACCTCTTTCTCTAACAGGTCGTAGAGGGCATTGGCCTCCACTTCGTCCTGATATTCCGGATCGTCGTAGTCTTCGCCGGAGCCAATGGGCCAACCGGTGGCAACGTAGTCTGCTTCGCCCCACCAGCCATCGAGAATGCTGAGGTTGGGCAAGCCGTTCATGGCTGCTTTCATGCCGCTGGTACCGGAGGCTTCCCGGGGACGACGGGGCGTATTCATCCAGACGTCGCAGCCAGCCACCATCGCCCGCGCCACGTGAATGTCGTAGTTGGGCACAAACACAATGGCCCGATCTAGCCCTTCATCGCGGGTAAAGTGGATAATTTTGCGAATCAGCTCTTTACCCGGTGAGTCTTTGGGGTGGGCTTTGCCAGCAATGACAAACTGTACCCGGCGGCCTGAACCGTCGCCTTCAATAATCTGGTGAATCCGGGCAATATCGCGCAGGAACAGGGTGGCTCGCTTGTAGGTAGCAAAACGACGGGCAAAGCCAATACTCAGGACTTTCGGATCAAGTACTTCCCTGGCTTTTGCCAGCTCCATCGGCGAGGCGGCCCGCTCCAGCAGGCTTTTCTCTAGGCGATCGCGCACAGAGACAATCATCTGGGAGCGGCATAGCTCATGGGTGCGCCAAAGTTCCTCATCGGGAATGGCGTCTACTCTGTTCCATAGCGGATTGGCGGGACTGGCCTGGGACCAGCTCGGCCCTAAGTAGCGATCGTAGAGTTCTTGGACAGGCTTAGCGACGCAGCTACGGGCATGAACGCCATTGGTAATAGAGGTGATCGGTACTTCACTGAGAGGGAGTTGAGGCCAGAGTCCAGAGAACATCTGCCGCGAAACTTCACCATGCAGCGCGCTGACCCCATTGACAAAAGAGGCGGTCTTAATCGCCAAGACTGCCATGCTGAAAGGGGCTGACAGATCCCCGGTATTTTCGCGCCCTAAGGCTAGGAATTCTTCGTTTGACAGGCCAAACCGCTGAGCATAGCGGTTGAGATAGTAAAGTACTTTGTCTGGCGGGAACAGATCGATACCGGCGGGAACGGGCGTATGGGTCGTAAACATCTGTCCGGCCTGAGCCAGATAGAAAGCTTCCGCAAAGGATAGATCGGTTTCATCCATCAGCATCCGCATTCGTTCCAGGGCTAGAAAAGCCGAGTGACCTTCGTTCATGTGATAAACCGTCGGCTTCAGTCCCAGCGCTGCCAACATGCGTACGCCGCCGATGCCCAGCATGATCTCCTGGTGAATCCGCATATCAATGTCCCCTCCATAGAGGCGATCGCAGATGTCTTGGTCATACTGGCTGTTTTCCTCAATGTTGGTGTCTAACAGGTAGAGCGGCACCGTCCCCACCTGCACCCGCCAAATCCGGGCATAGACGGTGCGATCGGGATAATCTACGCCAATACGAATTTCTGAACCGTCAGGATGCCGTTCTAAGTGCAGCGGCATGTTGTAGAAATCATTGATAGGGTAGCGCTCTTGCTGCCAGCCATCGGCGTTGAGGTACTGGGCAAAGTAGCCCTCCTGGTACAGCAGACCCACCGCCACCAGGGGCAGGCCCAAGTCGCTAGCGGACTTGAGATGGTCACCTGCGAGCACCCCCAAACCGCCAGAATAGACGGGCATACAGGAGGTGAGGCCAAATTCCATAGAGAAGTAAGCATAGCGCTCATCTGGCGTGGCTTCTTTGCGATGCTTTTTGTACCAGGTACGCTCTTTGAGATAGTCTTCTAGTCTTTGAGCAGCTCGCTCCATTTGAGCTAAAAACCCTTCATCTTCAGCCGCCTCCTGTAGGCGCTGCTGGCTAATAGTGCCGAGCAGCAGCACCGGGTTATAGCGACTAGATTCCCACAGATCAGGATCTAGCCGACGAAACAAATCGGTTGTACCAAAATCCCAGTCCCACTGTAGGTTATAAGCCAGCTTGCGCAAAGGCTCTAAGCGAGCAGGCAGCGAAGGCGTAACGTTAAAGGTGCGGATAGGACGCATATTGATAAGTTGTTGATGATTAAATTCTGAGCTAAGGTCATTCTGCCTGTGAACGGCAGTAACCAAGCCTCTCTTAACACTGTCTTTGGGGATGAATCATGAACCAAACGACATAAATTGTGACAATTTTTAGCGATCGCCTCGCCTGATTAAAAGAGTTAACAACTCGTTACACTAGACTGTGTGGGAGAACTTGCAGATTAAACCTATGGATATCACTTCGGCTCTAGCTCCTTTTGTGATTACGCTGCGAGAAGGGGTTGAAGCCGCTCTCGTGGTCGGTATTGTCCTGGCCTGCCTCAGTAAGGCCAAGCAGAGCCAGCTCAATATTTGGGTCTATAGCGGTATCGCCGCCGGTCTAGCGGGTAGCGTCCTGATGGGGATTTTGCTGAGCGTGGGGGTGGCTGAAGTGCGTGACCTGCTGCCTGCGCTAGACACGCTGATTGAACCCCTGCTTAAAACTCTGCTCTGCGCGATCGCCATTATCATGCTGAGCTGGATGCTAATCTGGATGACCCAGCAGGCGCGATCGCTGAAGACAGAAATTCAGGGCAACGTGCAGTCGGCTTTGACGAACTCCTCAGTCGCAGGCGTCAGCATCTTCAGCCTGGTCTGCGTGGCGGTGCTGCGGGAAGGGTTTGAAACGGTGATTTTTCTCTTCACCAGCCTGCAGCCAGGAACGGTGCCTATTCTAGGGGCTGTGGCGGGTGGTCTGGGCGCGATCGCCATTGGCCTGGCGCTGTTTCGATGGGGATTGCAAATTGATCTGCGGCGCTTCTTTCAGGTGATGGGGACGCTGCTGCTGCTGATTGTGGCGGGTTTGGTGGTTTCGGCCTGCAAAGGGTTAGATGCTGTCTTTACGGCGGTCAGTCAGCTTAACGTGCAGGCGGGGGATCTGTGCTTTTCTACGCAGTCCTGCATTTTGGGGCCGCTGCTGTGGGATGCTAGCGGTGTTTTGCCAGACAAGCAGTTCCCCGGCATCCTGCTGAAAACGCTGCTGGGCTACCGCGACCATATCTATTTAATGCAGCTCATCGCCTATGTCGGTTTTCTGGGGCTGGTAGGCAACCGCTATTTTCGCAGCCTCAACGATCAGCCCTCAGCCAGTAAAACCCAGGAAGCAACCGCTAAGTAAGCCGCTATTCTAAGTCTTGAAAAATATCTACTCCCACTGAGGCGTGCAATGAGTCCAGAAGAAATTATGCAGGTGGCGATCGCTGAGGCCCGGCAAAGCAAGACGCCGTTTGGGGCGGTGATTGCCAAAGCGGGTGAAATCATGGCCCAGGCGGGTAACACGGTTCAGCCTGACAGCGATCCAACAGCCCATGCCGAAGTCAATGCAATTCGCCAACTGACCCAAAAGCTGGGCAATGCCTCGTTTGAACCCGGCTATACGCTTTACACCACCTGCGAACCCTGCCCTATGTGCGCTGCAACCTGCATCTGGGCGGGCCTGTCTGAGATTGTCTATGGGGCGGGGGCCGATGACTTTCCAGACGGCAACCCCAACCTAATCAATCTGCGCTGTCAGACCGTGATCGATCGCGCCCCCAGCGAAATCAAAATTCGCGGCGGCATTCTCAAGGCTGAGTGCAAACAGCTCCATGCAGACTACCCGCTGGAAGGCCTGTAGCTGGGCAGTGCCCACTCTGCGCTTAATATTTGTTTACAATATAGAGAGTATTCCTGCTGTGTAGATAACTCGCGTTACCGCATCAGCGCCAAGCTCCGTATTCCAGACAAACTTTTAGGCGATCGCTTTCTCCGCTATGGTTCAGACTCCAGCCGCCAACAACCCGAATCTGGTTCTCTCTCAGACAGCCAAAAATCCGCTACCAGCGGGAGGTGCCGATCCCAATCGCTTTGACTGGCAAGAAGCCTGGTATCCCATTGCCTACGTGGCTGACCTTGATAAAACTAAGCTGACACGCTTTGTCCTGCTGGAGACGCCGCTGGTGATCTGGTGGGAACCGACGGCTGCTGCCTGGCGAGTTTTCGTAGATAAGTGCCCGCACCGACTGGCACCGCTTTCCGAAGGTCGGGTCAATGAGGCAGGTCAGCTGGAATGTCCCTATCACGGCTGGGCCTTTTCGGGCGCGGGCACTTGCGAGCAGATTCCACAGCAGCCTACAACCGGGCAGGCCAATGGTTCAGCCCGGGCCTGTGCGACGGCGCTCCCGATCGCGATTTGCCAAGATCTGCTGTTTGTCTACCCTGGCAAAGCGGAGAATGCGCCCCAGGTGCCCGTACCCGTCATTGAGCCGTTAGAAGAGGACCCTGAGGGCTGGGTGATGCTCAATACCTTCCGCGATCTGCCCTATGACGCCCTCACCCTGCTAGAAAACGTCCTAGACGCCAGCCACATTCCCTACACCCACCACAAAACTGTGGGCAAGCGTGAGAATGCCGCGCCGATGGAGATGGAAGTGTTGGAATCTAGCAAACAAGGGTTTCGCGGCATCTGGCCGGAAGGCCCCCGCAAGGGCAAGCTAGGCACGCAGCATACCCATTTCATCGCGCCGTCCTTGATGTATCACGACCTGACTTCCCAGCAGTTTGGCCGCACGATGACGGTGGTATACGCCGTTCCCACGCGCAAAGGAGAATGTCGGCTGTTTGCCCGCTTTCCCTTCAAGTTTTCCGCTAAGCTACCGGGGCTATTTATCAAGCTGACGCCGCGCTGGTACAGCCACATTGGCAATAATGGCGTGCTGGAAGACGACCAAATTTTTCTCCACCTTCAAGAGCGAGAACTGGAGAAAGCAGCCAACAAGCGCTACGCTCAAGCCTGCTACTTGCCGACCCAGGCCGATCGCTATGTGCTGGCTTTCCGCAAGTGGGTGAGCGACTTTGAGGCCGATCCGTTTCCGGGACAGTCCCTACCCCCTGCCGCGACTAAGGCTGAACTGCTCGATCGCTATCATTCTCATACCCAGCACTGCGGTAGCTGCGCTCCGGCCCTAGCGAATATTCAACGCCTGCGCCAGCTAGCGGCGCTGATTGCTTTTGTAAGTTTGGCTTTAACACCGCTGGGAGCGATCGCCCTCAATACCTGGGCTGGCGGCTGGCTCACAGGGCTGACCCTAGTTGCTGGCGGCACCTGGTACGGTTTGGGCCGTCTAGAGCGCCGTTTCTACGAAGGCCGTCCCATCCCACCCCGCAACTTCCCCAGCAAATAGACTGTTTGAAGCTGAGCGGCACTATAGGCCATCAAGCATAAATACTGTCTTAGGTCTAAAGCTAGCTATGGCGCTGACGCGGGAGCAACTTTGTCAACTACGTGTAGCTAGTTCGTATGGGTCATTTCAACTAACTAAGTAGCTTCGCTAAGGGCTTTTTGAAGAACTTCATCACTCACTCCCTGACGCTTCAAACTGGCAATTAGCGCAGAGACAGTATCTCCTTCTAAGCGTTCTAAATCGGTACGAAGCCCTTGTCCAATATATGCACGTGCTAAGGGTTGATATCCAGAAAATCCAAGTAATGGAGCTATGCGCTTCAAGTCTTCAATCACATCTTCGGGCATCCGAATGGTGACCGTTGTCATTGGACGATTTCTATCTAACCGCTTTTTCAATGCTTCAATTTTCATAGTATTCGCGCTCCTTACGTGTCGCGTTACGCGCTGAAATAATCCGAATGCTGTCGTTTTCGCACTCAATATACACGACGTACAACAGATGCCATCGCCTGTCTAGACCAATGATGGCGTTTCGCGCTTCATCATTGCGACTAGCATCGACCACGACTAGAAATGGATCGAAGAAAGCATCTGCAGATTGCTGAAACGTTACACCATCATGCTTTTGAGGATTTGTTCGAGCTTTCTCATCGTTCCAAACAAAGGTAACTCCATTGAGTACAAGATGAACGTCCATACTTTGTAAGCTACCTAAAGTGTATTTACAATGTCAATACGCTTTCTCGGCAGAAACAAAAGCGCTACCTAATCTTCACCCCAGTGAAAAATTGAAAAATATAATCTAGGCAATCTAGAAAATGAAAATAAAGAGAGCGCTGAAGAATTAGTCAAATTCTAGATTGGCTAGTTTCGAGCAGTTTAGAGCAGTCAAGTGCCGTTAGCGCAGCGCAACGGCAGTCAACAAGCTCCACTTACTCTGGTTTTTCCTCCGGCAGCATACACTTGTCCGAGTCGCACCCGGCAGGCCCCGCTTCAATCAAATCGCCCAGGTCATAGCGAGAGAGTGCCTGATGGAAATTATCAGTTCCCCGGCGATCGCCTACCTGCTGCACCATTGCCTCGTACTCATTTTTGCTAATTGGCTCAAACGGTAGACGAGGGAAGGTTTGCAAATCGTCGAAGCGAGCCAGCAAAGCGGCAGAAACATAGCCCTCATCATCCTGAATTGCCTGATGGATGCGCTGGGCCAGCGGCTCAATCTCTGCCTCCCGCAGCTCAATCGTGGCCGAGGTGTTGTGAGCCGTATAGTGCGTCTGCACCTGCATGTAGAAATCAAACTGAGCTAAGGCAGAAAATCGCTCGATCGCAATTTCGTCAGCGCCCGGTAAGTTAGCCCAAGAAACCTCTACGGGCAGTTCCACCAGCCATTCTGTGCAGCGTGGATCAAAAGGATCGCTGAGCAAATTGCCGTTTTCGTCTTTGTCGGACTGGGACGGCACGACGGAATAGCCATAGTCAATACAGGCCATCGCCACCGGATCATTTTTGCGGAAGGTGATGCGGCGAATAAAGCGCTGGGCTTTGGGCGGGTGCCAACCGGGGGAAGCACCTGTCAGCAACGACTTGGTGCCTGCGGGCTGCACCGTGGTACAGCGGTTGGGACGCTTGATCTGATGGCGATCGCAGTAGTCCCATACCGTCTGGTGTACGACCGCTTTCCAGCGGCTAAGATACTCAGCCTCTTTCTGCTTGAAGGCAAGCCCTTGTACCGTATCCGGACGTCCGGCCTCCCACCAGCGCAGCCAGTCTACCCCAAAAGCCTGAACGAAAAAGTCAAACAGCCCGGTGAAGGAAACCCCCACAATCGGGTCTTCTAACCGCGACTGCTGATAGCGCGGCTCCTCAAACTGGTGATTTAGCAGGACTGCGACTGCTAGGGCACCGGCCCTAAAAGCTTCTTCCTGCTCTTGTGAATTTTCAGGATCAAGCTGATTGAGGTGAATTTCTGCTAAGTTGCAGTGAAAATTTTGGCCAATGATTTCGCCACAGTTATGAGCTACCAGACCGTTCGCGTCAAAACAGGACGGTCCTGGAACGGTACAGTCATAAACTTTTTCAATCCCGTCTGCTGCGATCGCTTTAACCATGACCGCAAAGCGCTCACGATTCAGCTTGCGCTTATAGCCTGACAGGAGTTCATCCAACTTAGCGGCCTTGTGCGGCTCCTGAAACCCGACGACTTGCTGAAAGCGATACAAATTGTCTTTGCTAACAACCAATTCATGCTGTGCCTGGCAAAAATAGGAAGCCGGATTGCGCTCTGTATCTGGTAGCATCCGGTAACCCTCTGGCCGCCGCTCCTGATAGAGCGTAGAGATAATGCCTAAACGAGCCAGCATTCTTTGGATGGCCTGTAGATTAGACAGGTTGCTTTGCGCTAGCCGCACGCTTACCCCTTTGAGGTAGCTTCCCTGAACGCTGCCATCCGCATCAAACAGACCTCGTAAAAAGCCTCGGTAAAAGTCATAGCTTGCCTGCTCAATCGCCTGCGTAACAACTTTATGAGAACAAGTGATATCAAAAGCAGCTGCTAGCTTAGCGAGTCCGGTCGAGTTGATCACTCGATGCTTGAGCTGAGGATGATAGTGAACAGTTTCGCTGCGACGGCTATAGCCCACAGCCGTTTCTAAAAGCTGAACTGCATATTGGCTCATTTCATCCTGAGACGATTCCCAGTAGCGCAGCAGAGCAGTATCGTTCCACTGCGTTTTGGCCAGGCTGCCATCGCCAACTAAATTGCCTAATAGCCAACCCTCTTCATAGCTACCTCGTCCATCCCAGGGCTGTAAATCGCGGTGGTCATGCAGCAGGACAAAGTCTCCCGGTTGCAGTTCTGCAGCTTCTACCCACTCGGTATACTGCTTTTTCTGCGTTTGCGCGGTCACTTTGAGAACGCGATGATTTTCGGTCAGCCTTAGCGAATAGCCTTCTTTGGTTTGCAGCTTTATTACAGGCTTTTCACCCGAAAAAAAGAAGCCTGTTGCCGTAGTGCTAAACAGCTCACCATTGACATAGGTGCTATGCTGCTGGCCAATGAGGTCTTTGACTTGACGCGGTCCCTCTCCGGTGTGCACCCAAGTATCTGCAGTTACGCAGGGATTCAGACCGTATCGATTTTTGCCCTGCGCTCGGCGCTCAGCTTCGCCGGCCCACTGAATTGCTCCCTCGCCTGAATAGAACTGTTTGCGAACGGCAGCAGTAACTTCCGCTTGCGTCGGCTTGTGATGATAAACGCGGGTATGATTTGCCATCCGCAGCGCATCGCGTTCTGGATCAATGCGCCAGTTGCCGTTTTCATCTTGCTGCCAGAGATTGTCTTTGGCGCTTGCTGCCAGCTCATCTTCACTGTCAAACTGACGAATTCCTGCACTGCGCCGGATATTTCCTGCTACGACGCAGGCAGCCGCCTCGTCAATTAGCATGCAGCACTCCACTGAGTTAAGCTGCCGTCCCTGTGCCTTGTTCAAAATATTGGCGCAGCGGTTATAGAGACCCGGCAAGCGCACCGGATTGGCGACGCCGCCAAAGCCCTTGAGCTTTTCTCCGGCTGGCCGCACATCACTGAGATCGACCCCGATTTCGACCTCACCCGTGAAGCGCTCATCGGTTGAAAGTTCTAGAATTGCCTGATAGGACTTGACCCAGCCCCGGCGGCTGTCCCCTACGCGAATGTTGACCTGGTTACCGTCAATGGTCACCTCTGTCACTTCGCGGCGCTGCTCAACTGGGGTAGTGCCAATTTCGCCCTGCAGGGTGACGCTGAGACGATTACGTATAGGCAGCAGTTGATCAATATACTTCGGCTCTAGGACTGCCCCCGTACCGCAGCCCATCATGGCCAAGTCCATCATCAGACCAAAGGCTCGCCAGTCCGTGACGTTGGTGCTGGTGCAGTTATAAGCACCGGAGAAATTTTCCGGCTGTTTGCTCCACTCGGTGCCGCCTACCCAGAGCCAGCGCCCAGACGGCAATGCCTTGAGCTGACGCTGCATTTTGCCGATTAGCTCAGCTTCTGCCTGATTGAGTTGGCCAAGTTCAACTAAACCTTGGAGGGTGCGATCGCAGACCTGCTCCCACGTTTCCCGGCTACCCACGCTATCCTCACGCTTACGGCTGTAGGTGCGGTAAAACACCGGGTAAGCAGTCGGAGACGCTTCTGGTAAGGAGCCTTCAGAACGAGTGCGGGAAAGTTCTTGAACCATGGGGGAGCCTTTGAAAGTGAGCAGAAATAAGCAGGGACTGCGGCCAGTCACAGTCGCTAAACAGTACGGCCATGAGTGACGATTCTAAATCATATCTAGCGTTATAAATCTAAATATTAAAAGCTTGACGCTACATCTAGATAAGAAAATTCCGTCGTAGCTGCGTCACCTGATCGGCCATCTCCAGCACCGCAGCGGGCATGTCTGGGCCAGTTAGCACCACATCCACCTGAACGGGGCGATCGCGCAAAAACTTTAGCACCGCTGATTCAGCAATCAGGCCAAACTTAATAGCCAAGCTCAACTCATCTAAAACCACCAGGCTATAGCGACGCTGCATTACTAAAGACTGGGTATATGTCCACAATCCACTCACGGCTTCTGCCGTAGCGGCGTCAACTTCCTGGTGTACACAGCCAGCTAGCCCACAGCGAATCCAGTCTAGGTTCTGTCCCAGATGAACTGGATGATCGGGTCCCTGCTGAATCCCGCCTTTAAGAAACTGGACGACGAGTACAGGAGTGCCCTGGCCTGCGGTTCTAAGAGCCTGCACCATGACGTTGGTAAAGAAGTTACGGTGAGCTGAGGTGAAAACCTGAATCGTGCCTTCAATACTCTGGAAAAGGGGATGTACGCGATCGCCCGTTTGTGGCTGGGCAGAAACCCTTAGCTGCGAAACCATAAGGGATAACTAAATTTTTCAATGGGCTAAATATAGCGTACTTTTGTCGAGGCACCCAGATGATTACGCTATATATGTGTAAATAGTCCGTCTATATGTCTAATGGTAATTCCTGCTGACAGCAGACGCAATCTGCATAACATCTGTTGACGGCCCTACGGTATCCTGAGTGAGGATTTTTAGCAGCTAAGGGTTA
>JAAHIC010000739.1 GCA_010671965.1 Leptolyngbya sp. SIO4C5 | reverse complement strand
ACATGCCGTTTTCTTGGCACCGCGCCTGCGATCGCCCGCCTGGATTACTTCGGATCCCAGCCCGGAGGCGCGGGCCAGCATTGCCGCTTGGCAAGCCCACAGCGCTGCCGACAATCTCTATGGGCCGGTAGCGCTAGACGCGCGTGAGGCCCCGTGGCCGGTGGAACAGAGTCCCTTGCCTGAGCTTCTACAGGCGCTTGACTTAGCACAGCAGCCCATCCGCGCCATCGTCAATATCAACATGATTCATATTGCCCCCTGGGCCGCCTGCTTGGGGCTGATGGCCGGAGCCGAGCGCCTTTTGCCCGCAGCCGGAATTCTTTATCTCTACGGCCCCTTCAAGCAAAACGGCCAGCACACCGCGCCCAGCAATGCTACCTTCGACGCCAGCCTGCAAGCCAGAAATCCGGAATGGGGAGTGCGCGATTTAGAAGCGGTAATCGCGATCGCCCAGCAGCACCAGCTCTCGCTGCTCAAAACAGTAGACATGCCCGCTAACAATCTGTCGGTGATTTTTCAGCGGCGCTAGCGCACTGTCACCTGCAAAATCAGATCGCTCATGCCCCAGACTTCAAAGAAGCGCTCCGAGAGTCCCTGACTGGCTTCGGACATGTCTCCGTCGGCATCAATCAGACCGCCTTCCAATAAACGTCCGCCGTCGGTGGCTAAGTCTAGGCGCAGGTCGCCCGATTCAGTTTGGTGAACTAATAGCCGACCGTTGGCTAAGACCTGTCCGGCGCGGCTAATCACTGCACATCGCATAGCTGAATGTCCTATCTCGCAAATTTCTACAGGTTTCCATCATGCCAGGATATGGGTGCAGGAACACCCTCTCTATTAGGGACTCGCTGTTGAGTCGCCAAATAGGCTGCTTGAAGCTTTGTATTAAACAACTGTGAATCTGCGTGAAATTTCGGGTGCCTTGGCTGTAGAAAAACTAAGCTTGATGAGTATCCGAGAAAGCACGTAGATCTCCCCCAAAATGAATTATGAAGCTTCCTAATTTTCCGCTTGCGGCTGCATTTCTGGGCTTGACGATGTTGGGCGCTGCCTCAGCTAACGCGATCGCCAGCAGTCCCCAAGCGTCCACCTTTACCAGATCCGCATCCTTTGCCGAGCGAAGGCAGGCTATCTTCGCTGACCTAAACCTGAAAGATGAAGAAGATGAGGAAGATTTTAATCCTTTTACCTCCTGTAGGTATGGAGGCATCTCCGACGATGGAGCCTTGCAAAGAGTCAACTGTAGAGGCACTAGCCTGCAGAGAATAGATCTCTCTGGACGCCAAATCAGCCTTTCGTTTTTCAACAACGCGACATTCAATAATGTTGTCTTGACAAACGCTCACCTGAGCAATATTTTTCTGAACGACACTACTTTAAGAGGGGTTAGCTTGAATGGAGCCACCTTAAGGGATGTTAACTTCATCGGTGCCACACTCCACAATGTAGATTTGAGAGGCATCACCCAAATCAACGTCAACTGGAGAGGTGCCCGTCTAACTAACGTTCGGCTCAGTTCTGGTACGAGTTTGGCAAATCTCAGCGGTTTGAGCTGTGAAAACGATGCTGAAAACGCCGGCGTGCAGATTTGCTCTACTCGGTAGCGCCATGCTCGAAATTATTTTTTGCCGCACAGCCTCTTGCTGCAGAGATAGCAAACTGCAGGGGTTCATTGTGCATAGAGCCTAATAGCGCCGTTTCAAAAGAGTCTAATGGCTCGCTGCTCAGTTCAAAACCGTTAGGCGTCGCGCTAACCCAGGGGACTGATACCGCGTCTGCCGCGATCGCCTCTTCTGGCTGCAGCGGCAACCCCCCGCGCCCGCTAATAATAAACTCGCTTTGCTGCTCGGCAACTCTGCTACCAGTTCCGCATCCCTGAGCAATTTGGTTAGCGGCATCTGATAGGGTTGTGGGCAGTTCCACCAGTCCGCGATTGGGATCAACATCCGGAATTTCAATGACGATCTGTCCGGTTGCCGTAATGTTGTTTTCAGGGTCGCTGAGCGGATCGGCAGTATCTTGAATGGTGAAGCCATAAATGCCGCCAGAGGCGTCAATCGTCACATTTCCCCCCTGACTGGCACGGGCAATAATGTCACTATTTTCTAAGGGAACAGCCACAACAATCGGGGCCGTGATGCTGATGTTGCCGTCAGAGCTGTTTGGGCTGGTTCCAGTGGCTAGCGTGGAGATGCGGCTGCCCTGACGCAGTAGCAGCAGGCGATCAAGCTGCAGGGTAATGTTGCCGCCGACACTATCTTCAGCTTCAGAAACTAGATTGGCATTGCTCAGCGTTAGCGTACCGGCCTGCAGTGAGATGGCACCCGCAGTGCCGCCGCTAGCAGAGGTATCGATAGAGCTGCCTGACTGGAAGTCAATAGCATTATTAGCCTGAAGCTCCACGCTACCGGCAGTACCGCTAGTCGCAGAGGTGTCGATATTACTACCGCTATTAAACAGAATATTATTGCCTGCTCGCAGTTCTACGTCTCCAGCTATCTGATCCGTGCTAGCTGTTTTTATCGAGCCGCTACTGTTGAGCACAACGTCGTTGACCGCATTAAGAAAAATATTGATTGCTGGCCCGAAAGAAGACACCTCAATCGGCTGGTTGAGAATAATATCGTTGCTGGCCTCTAGTCTTAGTTCACGGCTGCCAGAGAAGGAGGTCGGAAAGGAACACTCCGGAACTCCAGTCACCAACTCTAGTCCACTCGGTATCCCGCCTTCCGCTGTAAAAAAAAAAAAAACAAATAAAA
>JAAHIC010000738.1 GCA_010671965.1 Leptolyngbya sp. SIO4C5 | reverse complement strand
ACTATTGGTTTACGGGCATTTTTTACCGAATTAAAGCGAAATATTGTTGCCGACAATGGAACTTATTATAGACATTCCTAGCACATTTGTCATAGGGAACAATATCCTAAAGTCAGCGACTAACTAGCAGCAAAGCTATAAAATTTAAGCTATTGTAGGGTCAAATCGCAGCCGATTAAGGCTGAATCATATCACGGAAGAAATCATACTTGTCAAGCAACTTTTTCGGCTGGTTAGAGCAATTTCAAGCTGTTTTAGCAAAAAACAAGCTGCTTTTCTAAATGATTGTGCTCAGATTAGCTCTGCTAAGACAGAAAAGCATTAAGACAGGGCTAATAATATCTGCTATCAGCGGGCACTTTGATCAATCAAGTTTGCTAGGACGGCTATCGGCGCTGTAAAGCTAAAGCAGGGAAGAGAGGCTGGCTAAAACCGAAAGAATATTGCTTCAGCAGATTCTTGTCGTCTTTGCTTTTTTGCCCTTATGGCCAATCTAGCTCCGAGCTGATTTACCCAGCGGGAACTTAGATTTTTGAGGCTAGATACTCAATAAATCGTAAAGCTTTGGAGCGATCGGCTGATTAACAATATTAGACTTGTCTACTAGCAGCTGCTATTTAATGCTATTGCTGAAAATGTTGACCGCTGAGATAGCCGCAAACCTTAACCCGACATTGGCGATTGAGATTCAGAGTCTAAAGCAGTTAGGGTAGGATAGGCAAGCAGCTATTGAGAAGAGCAAATGTCTCAGGATAGGCAAGAATTGGCAACACCAGAACAGGCCGCCGAACACCCCGACGGGGAGGCGCAATTGGCAGAGCAGCCTCAGCCAGCTTTTGGGTGGACAGCTTATGCCGAAATGCTGAATGGGCGATTTGCCATGATTGGCTTTATCAGCTTATTGCTGTTAGAACTCATCACTCATCAAGACTTTTTTACCTGGTTAGGACTGTCCCGCTGAAACTAGCGAGCCGTGAGACGATATTGTCCCTGTCCGCCGGCTGCATAAGCGTTGGCGATGACTCGATAAGTCCCGCTAACTGGCAGGGTGGTGACAATGCGAGCGTTGAAGTTGCGATCGCTGATGTTATTGTTTTCAGCTACGACGCTGCCGTCCGGAGCCACCAGAAGCAGATAGGGATTGAAGTCCGAACTTTGTAAATCGATAGTGACAGACTGGCCGCTGCTGCCTTGGAACGTGTGTTCGTCATAATAGGTGCGATCGCTTAAAACCTGATCGCCTTCAGTTAAAGCGCCCTGCACCTGCAGCAGGTAGTTTCCTGAGCGGTTCTGGGCCTGATTTTGAATCTGCCCGGTGGATGAAACCCGGATTTGGTAACGGCCTGCTTCGGCAGGGGCATAGGAATTGGCCAGAACTAGATAAGTACCGCTGGTGGGCAGCGTAGCGCTGAGCTTGGCGTTAAAGTTACCGCCGCTATCGTCATCTTGACCAACAGTGCTACCGTCTGGGGCCACCAAGATTAAAAAGGAGTCGATTTCGCTGCTGCGCATTTCAACGGTGATCGGCTGTCCGGCGTTGCCCTCAAAGGCATAAACATTGAAGTAGCTGTTGTCTACAGGCAGCACATTGCTGTTGCTGTCAAGCTGACCACTTACAACTGGGCCATCAACGCTGATCGTAGTAGGGGGCTGATCGCGCCGACCTAACCGCATGGATCCCGTCGCCGCCTGAGCCGCTGTTCCTTGCTCTACCGCTGTTAAAAAGGGCTGTATCTGCTGAATATCAATCGCAAAGCCGATACCAATACTGCCGCCATTAGCGCCGGTAGTAAAGATAGAAGTATTGACGCCAATCAGTTCTCCCTGGCTGTTGAGCAGTGGTCCGCCAGAGTTCCCCGGATTGATTGCCGCGTCAGTTTGAATTAGACCCCGCTCACTATCTAAGCGACTGACGATGCCGACGGTAAATGTCCCCTGCAGGCCAAAAGGATTGCCGATAGCAAAAGCTCGCTGACCAACCTGGACTGAGTTAGCCGCTGCTAAAGGAATACTGGGAAAAGTAGTACCATTGCCGCGTAGCTGAATAGCGGCGACATCTAGACCGCGATCGCCATAGCCCACCACATCTCCCTGAAACTGTCTGCCATCTTCAAGGCGCACAGTGACGGTTCTAGCATCACGGACAACATGGGCGTTCGTCAAAACCAGGCCATCCGACGAGATCAGGCTGCCGCTACCAGAACCTTCGCCCGCATCAATAGCGACCACGGCGGGACTCGCCTGCCGGTAAACTCGAATACTTGTCTGCTCGTCTGCCGCCGACTGGGCCAAAGCAGCGGGGATGGGGGGAATAGCTGCAGATTTGAGTAAGCCACTGGGCGCGATCGCGCTGATGATATTGAGGCCCAAAGCTGCCCCTAAGGCTACCGCAGGAGAAACGATTAACGCAGGATATAAACGCGACATATGACTAGAAATCTACAGACTGACAGGTCACGGCAGGCAAACAGGGCTTAGCGGGTCTAGTTTGCAAATACCTTTTCATTTTAGAAGACGACAAAAGAACCTCGGAAGTTTAGGGACACTTCCGAGGCTGTCATGGTCTATTAAAGACTAGGGGTTAAGGTTTGAGACTAGGAGCCTGAAATGGCTGAATGGCTGCTAGCGGTCCGGCAGGCGTAGAAGTATCCGCTATTTCTAGCGCCTCTTCCCGCAGCCGAGAGGTAATAGCCAGGGTTTTGGCGTCGTAGACCTGAGTCAGCAGCTTTGGTTTGTATCCTAAGCTGCTGACTCAGGTA
>JAAHIC010000737.1 GCA_010671965.1 Leptolyngbya sp. SIO4C5 | reverse complement strand
AGCCGCCAAAGCCTAGATCGGCTAGGTGAGCCACATTGGGATGCTTCTCCCGCAGGACGTCATAGCCCACTACACCCACCTGAGCCTGACCATATTCCACGTAAACTGGCACATCCTGCGCCCGTACCAGAAGCGCCTGGGCGGTACCCGTTGCGTCACTGATCTGCAGTTGGCGATTGGTCTTGTCCAAAAAGCCGCTGAAGTCTAAGCCAAGAGATTGAAACAGAGCAATACTGTCTTTCAGCAAAGCCCCTTTGGGCAGGGCAACGGTGATCATGAGCGGCTAACTGGCTAATTAAAAATGTCCTGCCAATTGTATCAACTAAGCGGCTTGCCGGTTTTCCACCGGAGACGCCTGTGAGAGCTTTTGTGTATTTAGGAGCAGGCTTTCAGCAAAGCGATCGAAGCGCTCAGAGAGCTTTTGATCTACAAGCTGACCGTTTTCGTCAAAGGCTTGCCACGCCTGACCAATGGCAATTTGTTCTGGAATCACCCAACCGTGCACCCATCGCATGATAATTCTTAGATCATTGAGAGCGTTGCTGTTGGGCTGTCCGCCCAGAACGCTAATTAGCCCAGTGACTTTATCTGAAAGCTCATCAAAGCTCATTAAGTCCAAGGCATTCTTGATCACGCCGCTGACGCTGCCGTGATATTCGGGGGTTGCCAAAATCAGCCCGTCTGCCTGCCGGACTGTATCCTGCAGCCGCTTCACGTCTGGATAGTCAGCATACGCTTTAGAACCGTCGCAGAAGGGCAAGGTCATTTCTCGCAGATCGAGGATTTCTACCTCTCCACCCAAAGCCTCAATTCGCTGCGCGGCAATTCTGAGTGCCTGCTGGCTATAGGAAGCGGCTCGTAAACTACCGCCAATACCGACAATTTTGACCATGATCTATTAGCTCCAGGAAGTAGATTTAATCTTTACGCTATATCGTACTCGTTATGAGTTTATTTTAGTCGATCTGCGATTAATCTACAAATGTCCTGCATTTTCGGCCAGTCCTTTGAGGCCAAGCGGAGCGAGAATTCTGGCGGGACTGGCTCACTGATACGTTTTTGAGAGCTAGGATAGACAAGATATAGGTGTGATTTCATAACTGCGCCACCGCTAGATTGATAAAAGGCATTCGTAATCATGACGCAACGCTTGGGTAGGTCTTCGTCTAAACTCGCCAAAGTCAAGCTAGGTTCGACAGCAACCGGATTTTTGACGGCAAGCTGGCTGCTGCTGCAGGGGTTTGCCGGGTTGCCACCAGCGCTGGCTCAAGAAGCCGATCCGCAGTCAGAGGAGCTAACCTATAGCGGCTTGCTGGACAAAATTGAACAGGGTGAAGTGGAGCGGGTGGAAATCGACCCGACGCGTCGCACAGCCCTAGTTGAGCTAGCCGGTCAGCCAGAAGATGCGGCCCCAGAAAAGGTGATGCTGTTTTCCGGCGATCGCAATCCTGAGCTGATCGATCGCCTGCGGGACAACCGGGTTGATTTTGAGGTGGTGGAGGCGTCTGACAATAGCGCCTTGGCCTGGTTAGCGACGAATTCTTTGCTGGCCCTCATTTTAGTGATTGGCCTGCTGATGATTCTGCGGCGCTCGGCCAACGCTTCCGGCAACGCCATGAATTTTGGCCGCTCTAAGGCTCGCTTTCAGATGGAAGCCAAAACCGGCGTGCTGTTTGACGATGTGGCCGGCATTGAAGAGGCTAAGGAAGAGCTACAGGAAGTTGTCACGTTTCTGAAACAGCCGGAGCGCTTTACGGCGGTTGGGGCGCGGATTCCTAAAGGGGTGTTGCTGATTGGGGCCCCCGGTACGGGTAAAACGCTGCTGGCCAAGGCGATCGCGGGTGAAGCGGCAGTACCCTTCTTCAGTATTTCCGGTTCTGAGTTCGTAGAAATGTTTGTCGGGGTTGGTGCCTCTCGCGTCCGCGACCTGTTTAAGAAAGCCAAAGAAAACGCCCCCTGCATTGTCTTTATTGATGAGATTGACGCCGTGGGGCGACAGCGGGGCGCTGGCATTGGCGGCGGCAACGACGAGCGCGAACAGACCCTCAACCAGTTGCTGACCGAAATGGATGGCTTTGAGGGCAACAGCGGCGTCATCGTCATTGCTGCCACTAACCGCCCCGATGTTTTAGATTCGGCTTTGCTGCGTCCGGGCCGCTTCGATCGCCAAATTATTGTGGACTTGCCCACCTACAAAGGACGGCTAGGCATTTTAGAAGTCCATGCCCGCAACAAGAAGCTGGATTCAGAAGTCTCGTTAGAGGCGATCGCCCGTCGCACCCCCGGCTTCTCTGGCGCTCAGCTAGCCAACCTGCTAAACGAAGCGGCCATTTTGACCGCTAGACGCCGCAAGGAGACGATCACAACGCTAGAAATTACCGACGCGATCGATCGCATTACCATTGGCCTCACCCTGACGCCACTGCTCGACAGCAAGAAAAAGCGGCTGATTGCCTATCATGAAGTCGGCCACGCCCTGCTGATGACGCTGCTGCAGCACTCTAGCCCGCTCGATAAAGTGACGATTATTCCCCGTTCCGGTGGGGTGGGCGGCTTTGCTAGCTATCTGCCTAAAGAAGATCGCGGTGATGACGGTTTGATGTCCTATGCCGAACTGGTGGATATGATCACGCTGACGCTGGGAGGACGAGATGGCGTGGGAGGTGGGATTCGAGGCCGACCGGATCATCACCACGCTGGTGTTCGAGCGGGACGCGTTCGAGCACGGGCCGCGGTCGGCGAGCCCCCTCGTCGCCAGT
>JAAHIC010000736.1 GCA_010671965.1 Leptolyngbya sp. SIO4C5 | reverse complement strand
GAATGCCTAATGCTACCTGAATGAAGGAGTGAGTGTTGAAGTCTAGTCGGCAATACCGCCAAAAGCGCCTTTGAGAGCAGCGATCGCGTCTTCTGCCTGGGCCCAAATGCTGTCGTCAGGATCTTGACCGACCAGTTCACGGGTGCCCAAAGTCAACAAAATGCCTTTAAGCTGCTCTTGGTGTGCCCGGTTTCTAAAGTTGACTTTATTAATCGGGTCAATGGTTTCTTCTAAATCGCCGCCTGTGGTCTGAGCTGCCTTGTGGACAGTTAGCCCGGTCATCACTAGCTCGTGCTTCAGAGCTTCGTGTTGGACGGCTTTTTCGTACAGTGTCAGCTCATTGCCCCCCATCATCTGCCGCAGCTTTTGGACCATCTCGGTGGTTTTGCTGTCGGCTTGGGCCTGAATGCCTAGCTTGGTCTGGGCTTCTGCGATCGCGGTGACGTTCTTTTGATCGTCTGCCGTCATGTTTTCCAGCCGCTCGACAATTTTCTTATCGCCGCTGCAGGCACCCATCAGCGTCCGCTCATTTTCTAGCATGAGATCTTGCAACGTCCGCATGTCAGCTAGCTTGGTAGCGATCGCTGCGAGTTGAGATTGGCTAGTAGTCGCAACCATAAAAATTCCTAAAAAGTGATAAATCGGATACTTCTATGATTTCGTCAAAGCCAGTTGGCGCGATCACTCCCAGGAGAGAACTCGGCTTTATCCAAAGGACGACTTGGCCCGCAGCCGCTATCTGCCTCAAGGCTGAGGTCTGGTTTGCTCACAGGAAACAGCGCTGGCTGAGATAATCAATGGGGGCGCGATCGCTCACTTCGCAATAATAGAGAAAAAAGATTAGGCGGCAATATAGAGATATGAATTATTTAATCGCTGTTTTGGGCGATCGCATTCAGGCGGAAGCGGCTTACTCGGCTCTAGAAAAAGCAGACTTTCCGATGGAGAAGGTCGATATTTTAGGCAGAGGCTACAAAAGCGCTGATGAATATGGCCTAATCGACCCCAAAGATAAGGCTTGGAACCAAATCAAGCTGATGGCGCTGTGGCTGGTGCCCTTTGGCTTCATCGCTGGCTTTTCGTTTAATTTGATCACTGGACTCGACACCTTTAGCTGGGCTGGACGCTTTGGCAATCAGGCGATTGGCGGTCTGCTGGGGGCAGCTTCCGGGGCGCTGGGCAGCTTTATGGTCGGTGGCGGCGCAGGGGTGGCTTTTGGCAGCGGCGATGCCCTGTCCTATCGCAATCGCCTTGATGCGGGTAAGTATCTAGTTGCCGTAAAGGGTACGGATGCCCAGATCAACCGCGCGACGAGAGTTTTGCGGCAGTTTGAGCCAGAAAATATTCAGGGCTATCGCGAGGGAGAGTAATGCTCACTCAAATTCAGCTTAAAAACTTCAAGAGCTATGAATCCAGTACTTTGCCACTAGCAAGACTAACGGTTTTGATTGGAGCAAATGCGTCTGGTAAGAGCAATGCTATTGAAGCTTTGCGCATTTTGTCTAGATTAGCCAAAGGAGAGCGGTTTGCCTTTATTGGTGGCGCTCATCAGTCAGAAGATCGTATTTTCAGAGGTAAGGTAGAAAATTTGGGCTACAGGGGGGGTAAATCCTTTGAGCTGGCCTGCACTACAACTGAAACAGACTGGCAAAACCTTGAGATTGAGCTGAGTCTCAGTGAAACAGGTGAACTGCACGTTACCAAAGAGAAGGTGACTAGCTCGAACTCGAAGGTTCCTCTATACGAAATTACCAGCGAACCTCAAGGTGCTGGCGGTGATGTCTTTGTTACTTACAATAACTTTGCTCGTGGTGGGAAAAAGCCAAGCATTGTCTGTAGCAGCCATATGGCTATCTTTACGCAGCTTCTCAGTGATATTCGTTTTCGCCCAGAAAACACTAAAAGTCGTGAGATTATTCCAAAAGTAGCTGAAAGATACGTGCGCTGGCTAAGCAGTATTGTTTTTCTAGAGCCTGCACCAAGTACCATGCGTGCTTATGGCCATAAAACAGATAAGATTCTGGAAGAGCATGGTCAGAATCTCTCAGGTGTAATCTACAGACTATGCCATGAGTTGGGACTCAAAACCGAGGTTTTGGATTTTATCCAAAGTCTTCCCGAACAAGATATTCAGGACATTAGCTTTATTGAAACGCCTCGTGATGAGGTGATGCTGAGACTGACCGAAACATTTGGAGGCACTGCAACCCTCTGTGATGCGGCCATTCTCTCCGACGGTACCTTGAGAGTTCTTGCAATTGCGGCAGCCCTGCTTTCAGCACCAGAGGAAAGCTTAGTTGTGATTGAAGAAATTGATAATGGCGTACATCCAAGTAGAGCTGCTGACTTGTTGGAACGTATTTCTAGGATTGCTCAGCGGCGCAATCTACGTGTTTTAATCAGTAGTCATAATCCGGCGCTCCTGGATGCCTTACCTGATAGCGCCGTTCCAGAGACTGTTTTTTGTTACCGCAGTCTAGAAAATGGTTCGAGCCAGTTGATACGCTTGCAAGACATTCCAGATTATCCTGAACTAATTGCTCAAGGCTCTATTGGGCAGCTTATGACGCAGGGACTTTTAGAGCGATTCGTTAAACACTATCCAGGAGCGGAGCAAAAGAGACAAAATGCGATGAGATGGCTAGAATCTCTTAGTGAAATTGGAGAATCTGCCTAATGCGCGCGGTGGCTATTGTAGATACCTCAGTCTTCTGCAATGTCTTGGATATTCCTAAAATGAATAGCGATCGCGCTCAGGTAA
>JAAHIC010000735.1 GCA_010671965.1 Leptolyngbya sp. SIO4C5 | reverse complement strand
GCCTGTTTAGTTCCTCCATGTTGGGCCTGGTAGTCAGCCCTAACCTAATTCAGGTCTACGTGTTTTGGGAACTGGTGGGCATGTGTTCCTACCTGCTAATTGGTTTTTGGTACAACCGAGGCGCAGCCGCGGATGCTTGTCAAAAAGCATTCGTGACGAACCGAGTCGGCGACTTTGGCCTACTTCTGGGTATCCTGGCGCTGTTTTGGGCCACGGGTACCTTTGAGTTTGACCTGATGGGCGATCGCCTCACAGAGCTAGTCCAGTCAGGCGGCTTGAGCCTAGCCTGGGCTGGCATCTTTGCAGTGCTGGTTTTCTTAGGCCCGGTTGCCAAGTCAGCTCAGTTTCCGCTACATGTGTGGCTGCCCGACGCAATGGAAGGCCCCACGCCAATTTCAGCCCTCATTCATGCGGCCACAATGGTGGCTGCGGGCGTTTTCCTCATTGCTCGCATGTTTCCGGTATTCGAGCAAATTCCCAGCGCTATGACGGTTGTGGCCTGGACAGGTGCCTTTACTGCCTTTCTGGGCGCTAGCATTGCTATTACCCAAAACGACATTAAAAAGGGACTGGCTTACTCCACGATGTCCCAGTTGGGCTACATGGTGATGGCTATGGGCGTTGGCGCTTACGGCGCTGGCCTTTTTCACCTGATGACTCACGCCTACTTCAAGGCCATGCTGTTTTTGGGTTCCGGCTCAGTGATTCACGGCATGGAAGACGTGGTGGGCCACGATCCGGCCTTGGCACAGGACATGCGGCTGATGGGCGGCCTGCGCAAGTATATGCCCATCACGGCAATTACGTTCCTGATTGGAACGCTAGCAATTTGCGGCATTCCGCCGTTTGCTGGCTTCTGGTCGAAGGATGAAATTCTCGGCTCAACCTTTGCGGTTAGTCCGGTGCTATGGCTGGTGGGCTGGCTCACTGCCGGAGCGACGGCCTTCTACATGTTCCGCATGTATTTCAGCACGTTTGAAGGGCCTTTTCGCGGTAACGACAAAGGGATTCGCCAACAGCTCCAGCGCGAAAAGCTGCAGCGGATGGGGCTTTCTTTAGGCCCCGGCGCGATGAACCCGCAAGAATTAGTCATGGCAGAAGAAGCTCAAGCCCATGAGGAGCACGGTCATCACAGCGAATCGCCCCATGAGTCGCCGCTCACGATGACTTTGCCGCTGATGGCTCTAGCGGTGCCTTCAATGCTGATTGGTTTGGTCGGTACCCCTTTTGCTAACTACTTTGAAGAGTTCATTCATCCCCATGCTGAGGCGATCGCCGAGGTGGCTGAGTCCGCTGAAGCCTTCGACTGGAGTGAATTTTTGATTATGGGTGGCAGCTCGGTGGGGATCGCGCTGATTGGCATTACCTTAGCCTCGCTGATGTATCTCTCTGGCAAGATTGATGCGAGTGCGATCGCCAAGCAGATTGAGCCACTTTATAAGCTTTCTCTGAACAAATGGTACATTGACGAGATTTACGACACCGTTTTTGTCCAGGGCAGCCGTAATCTAGCTAAGCAAATCCTAGAAATTGACGTTCGCATTGTCGATGGCATCGTCAATCTGGCGGGCTTTGTCACCTTAGTTACAGGTGAGGGCCTGAAGTACC
Source organism: Leptolyngbya sp. SIO4C5 (assembly GCA_010671965.1). Classification (GTDB taxonomy): domain Bacteria; phylum Cyanobacteriota; class Cyanobacteriia; order Phormidesmidales; family Phormidesmidaceae; genus Sphaerothrix; species Sphaerothrix gracilis. The sequence continues at coordinate 1,159 of JAAHIC010000735.1, read as the reverse complement.
TCGAAAATGGTCGAGCCCAGTTCTACGCCCTGATTGTGTTTGGGGCTGTGCTAGGACTGGTTTTAGTTTCAGGCTTAACCTAAGCTAATCGCTTCTGTTTGGTCGCACTGCATTCTGTAAAAAGTCTTCAGTTTCTACGGCCAAACAGAAATTCTCTTCTATAGTGCTCTGGGTAGCTCCTGGATAGCGCTTCACCCTAAGCTTGGCTCCGTTGGCGACTGTTTTTTCTCTGAGAAAAGTTTTGTTGAACGGGGGCCGCATTTCTGCCAAACCCAGCATTAATCTCAGTCAAGTTGCTCTGTTTTAAGCTAGCTGTTCTTGAAATTAACTGCTTTAAAAGCATTTGGATATGAATATTGCCAATTTACCCTGGCTATCAATAGTCATTTTCTTTCCGATCCTGGCGGCTCTGTTAATTCCGTTTTTTCCGGCTGAAGGCGACGAGGCCGAACAGAAGAAAACGGCCTATCGGCTACGCTGGTACGCTCTGACCGTCGGTCTGATTGATTTTGTCTTGATCGTCATTGCTTTTTACTACAACTATGACTTCAGCAATCCAGGTCTACAGCTAGTCGAGAGCTATACCTGGGTGCCCCAGCTTGATTTGAAATGGTCTGTGGGCGCAGACGGTCTGTCCATGCCGCTGATTTTGCTGACGGGCTTCATTACCACCTTGGCAATTTTGGCATCTTGGCCCGTGACGCTGAAGCCGCGCCTATTCTATTTTCTGATGTTGGCGATGTACAGCGGTCAGCTCGGCGTCTTTGCCGTGCAGGATATGCTGCTGTTTTTCCTGATGTGGGAATTAGAGCTGATTCCGGTCTATCTGCTGCTCTCTATTTGGGGCGGCAAGCGCCGTCTCTATGCGGCTACCAAGTTCATTCTCTATACGGCAGGCGGTTCTTTATTTATTCTGGTGGCAGCGCTGGCAATGGCCTTCTACGGCGACACTATCACCTTTGATATGTCAACCCTGATGGCTAAGGATTTTCCGCTGCAGCTACAGCTTTTGCTCTACAGCGCTTTTTTGATTGCCTATGCGGTAAAGCTGCCTATTTTTCCGCTCCATACCTGGCTGCCTGATGCTCACGGTGAAGCTACTGCTCCGGTACACATGCTGTTGGCGGGTATCCTGCTGAAGATGGGCGGATACGCGCTA
>JAAHIC010000734.1 GCA_010671965.1 Leptolyngbya sp. SIO4C5 | reverse complement strand
TACGCTGTATGTGCAGTAATTGCCAGCGATCGCCATGGGTCAAAGTCCTTTCTGTCCTGCTATCTGCCTCAACGGCGTTTAAGCTGCTCAGCCCCGTAAAGGCTGAGCGCCGCTATCAGCAGCGTCGGCGTTAGCCAGTTACCCCAACGGCCATAGAGAGTGCGGGACTGGCGGCGATAGACGGTGCTGCTGTGAAGCGCATACACGTTAGGTTTTGATAGCCAAAGCGTATGTCCGTGGGCGTCTACGATGCCAGATAGCCCTGTATTGGTGACTCTTACTGCCCAGCGATCGCTTTCAATTGCTCTCATGACGTCCTGAGCATGATCTTGAGCCATCATATAGGCCGGATAGGGATCATTATTGGAGACTGTGACAATAAGCTGGCCGCCTTTGGCCACCTGATCGCGAAAAATATCGCCGTAAGCCGACTCATAGCAGATGCCGACAGCCACAGGGCCAAACGAGGTATTAAATACCTGCTGTGAATTTCCCGGCTTCAAGCTTCCTTCAATCGAAGAGAGGCGCTGGATCAGCCGCCCCAATACTGATTCAAAAGGAATATATTCACCCAGGGGTACCAGCTTGACTTTGTTGTAGCGGCCTACCCTTTCCCCCTCGCCGTCAAAAGCTAGCAAACTCTGGGTGAGCTGCAATGGCGAAGTCTTTTCTGCGATCGCAAAAGTGCCCAGCCAAAGCGGTACGTTCTGCTGCAATACTGCCTGATAGAGAGGATTCTGACGCTGCACAGGTTCCCGCCAAATGAATGGCAGAGCGCCTTCTGGCGTAATTACAACGTCCACGCCTTGCTGAACGAGATCTCGGTAGCCCTGGGTGTATCCTGCGATCGCCCGTTGTTCACCGGCGGGAGTTAACTTGATTTGAGTAGGCACATTGCCCTGAATCAGACCGACGCGCAGACTCTGCTGGAGCTGGTCGGCAGGTGCGCTCCACTTCAGACCATAGCCCACCAAATAGCACGCTAGCAAAAAGCCGCCTGCACCCAAGGCCAAGCGGCGAGGCTGTCCCTGCCGGGTCTGCTGTCGACGGTGGCTCAGCCAGGCTTCGGCTAGGCAACCATTGACTACAACGATGACTGCCGTAACCGTAAACTGTCCCGATAGCTGCCCTAGATGCAGTAAAGCCAAATTTCCTGGACTCTGAGTATAGGACAGCGAAGTCCAGTAAAGCGGCCCCCAGCTCCAGACAGTTTCCAAGGCGCACCAAAGCGCTGTTGCAGATAGCAGCCGCAGTCTAAAGGAACTGAAAACTGGCACCGCTGTTTTGCGACCCCACAGCCAGCGCAACAGCCCAAACCAAATCATGACCAAAGCCGCGCCCCAGAGGGTAATGAATCCCCAGGCAAAAAGGGCGATTCCTAAGCTGCCTAGCCAGGGAATACCCATCCAGGTCAGCGGATGGAGATAGGTAATCCATGAGAGGGCAAAGCCGTGATAGCCCAAGCCCCACAGCAGCGGATAGTGCAGCTGAGGACGCCCCTGTGGCGCTGACGGCGACTGCCGCAAAATCACCCATAGCGGCACTAAAGCGATGAAAGCCAGCGGCCACAGGTTGAGCGGAGCCGGAGCTAGCCCCATACCCCAACCGCTGACAAAAATCAGCAGCGATCGCCAGGGAGGAAGACGGGCGATCGCTGGGCGGTGAGCGGCTAACTTTGTCTGGGCTTTGGTCACGCTGGCCTGGGGTTTGATAACACTACTAAGTTCACGATAGGCCGAAATTAAGGGTTCTAGCTAGCTGATGAAAACGCTCTGAGCAATCATGAACCGCAGCACTAAGCAGCTAGAGGTCAAGCGTAAGCCTGTCGGCCTTAAAAACTACGGCTTGTATAAGCCTCCGGCTGAAATAAACCGATAAAAACAGGATTTCTGTAAAGATCTTACCGGCTCAGATTTAGAAAAGCTCAAGCCCTGAGTGCAAGCCTCTACATCAGACTCCCAGTAAGCTACGGTGAGCCTATATCCCGACTGAATTCATGGCCTCTCATACTCAACCCAATCCCTGGATTGTCCGTCCCCGGCCTAATCCGCAGGCCCAACTGCGGCTTTTTTGCTTTCCCTATGCAGGCGGAGGCCCAACCGCTTTTCAGTCATGGATTTTTCAGCTACCGGCTGAAATAGAAGTCTGTTTGGTGCAGCTACCAGGTCGAGAAGGCCGTTTAGCTCAGGCACCTTTTATCCGCATGGCCCCCTTGATTCATGCCCTGTCATCGGCGCTACTGCCGTTGGGCGATCGCCCATTTGCGCTGTGGGGCAAACACTTAGGCGCGCTGATTGCATTCGAGCTAGCACGCTATTGGTGTTACCGCAGACTAGCCTATCCCCAGTATCTATTTGCTTCAGCCTGCCAAGCGCCCCACTTACCACCTGCTAAAGACAAACTACATTTACTACCCGAAGCTGACCTACTCAACAAGCTACAGCAGTCTGATAGCGGCTTGACAACTGTGCTTGAGGAACCAGAACGGCTGAAAACGATGCTGCCGATTATGCGGGCTGATCTGACTTTGCTGGAAAGCTATACGTATCGATCTGGCCCCCCGCTGCCCTGCCCCCTGTCCGTCTTCGGCCAGCATCAAAGTGCCCAGTTGGGGCATGAGCAGCTAGTAGTCTGGCAGATTCATACACACTGATGATGAACCCACCACACCTCGGAACCCCCAAAAAATTGTAATCAAGCTCGCTGATGGCAAAGAGCGCACCCTCCAAAACACTCTGCAAACCAGCTTCTGGAGTCCCGAAGGCCGCCCTAT
>JAAHIC010000733.1 GCA_010671965.1 Leptolyngbya sp. SIO4C5 | reverse complement strand
CTGACGGGATGCTGGTGGAAGAGGGCACCCCAGAGGCGTTCTTCAAGAATCCTCAAGAGGAGCGCAGCAAGCAGTTCCTGTCCCAAATTTTGTAGGGCGATCGCGGCGGTCTAACCGCTGAGCTGCGCTTTATGCAGCAGGTAGGTGAGAAAGTGATCGGCAGCGTCGCTGATCAGCGCTGGCCGCACTTTCAGGCGGTAGTTGAAGTTCAGCAGGCTTTCTTTCAGCGTGTCGCGCTTGTAAATCAAGTAGGCGCGGATGCGACGCTGAATTTCGTGCTTGACGGCTGCTAAGTTTTCTAGGGATGAGGACGGCTGGCTGATTTTAGCGCCCAGGGTTGTGCTGAGATAGAGACGAACGCTCTCGGCAAAAGGAGTTTTGTCAATTTGCCCCATCACCTCTGTAATAGACTGCTGCGGCTTATCCCGCAGCGATCGCCCAATGACAAAAGCCAGAATATCGGCGGCATAGTCTTTGTCAGAAGCAAAGCTGCGTAGCATCTGCTGCAGTTTCGCCCGGTCGTAGGTGTCGCTGCCATACTTGGCCAAGTACATCTCAATCGGCTGGGCCGTATCGCCAATGGCGGCGGTAAATTCGCGGGTATCGTAGGGAATATTGCTGAAGAGGTGCGATCGCAGATAGAAAAAGCGATCGGCGAGGCGAGAAACCAGGTTGCCGCCAACGAACTGGTCTGAAAGAGCCGCAATCAGGTGGGCGAAATCAACCGCCTGCCCCGCCATTATTACCGTTTCATCATCCAGTTCCCCTTTAACAAAATCGGGATTGTAGCCCGCTACCAGCTCCCAAAAAGTTGAGGTGTATCCGGGCTTTGTATAGGCTCGCAGTTCTCGTACGATCGCTGCTGCCGTCTGCTGGGGACGCTGCTGCTGATAGCTGCCGATAAACGCCAGCATTTTTGTCAATCCGGGATCGGTTGTCATCTGCCATCGCTCCTTGCACGCTGCCTTGCAGATACTTCCACGTTTGACGGGTTTAATTCCGCAGAGTCCTCAAAATTAGCAAAGCCCGATTGAATCTGCCGTTTGGAAGACAACACTTCACAAATCGGGCAAAGCTCAGGGTCGCTTAAGGAATACTGCCTTCTGGCAGGGTCATGACGTACTCTGCGATCGCGCCGGGATGGGTAAACCAAACAGCGTCGCTGTGCTGTCGGATGTGCTGCAGTGCCCGGCGCAGGTGCCGCAGCCGAAAGGGCTGGCCCACAATATAGGGATGCAGCGAGATGCCAAAAACCAGCGGCTGCTGCTGCGACTGGGCCCGCATTTCATCAAAGTTATCCATAATCATGGCGGCAAATTCGGCAGCGCTGGCCCGACGGACCGCGATCGCCGGAATGTCATTCACCTCTTGGGGATAGGGAATGGCTAGCAGCCTGCCCTGCCGGGTCTGGAACCAGATGGGCTGGTCGTCGCAGCACCAGTCTAGACAGTACGTATAGTTGGCCTCCTGCAGTAGATCCGGCGTGACGGGGCTCTGAGCAATCCAAGGCCCTAGCCACCCCCGAGGCGGCTGGCCCTCGTGGTGGGCAATTGTTTTGGTCGTCTCGGCAATGAGCTGAGTCTCCTCCTCCTCTGAGAGAAGGCTCTGGCGCTCAGAATTGGTACGCCCATGCGCCACAATTTCATCGCCGCGATCGCGGAACGCGGCCATGACTTCCGGACAGTAATCGTAGAGACTCGCATTAACCAGCGCTGCTACCGGCAGGCTGAGTTCTTCAAACAAATCCAGCAGTCGCCAAACGCCGACTCGGTTACCATAGTCTCGCCAGGCATAGTTCAGCACGTCGGGCTGCGGTCCACCGGGAGCGAGAGTGGCCCCTAGTCCTTCACCAAAAGCAAAATGTTCTAGATTTAGACCAATATAAACAGCTAGGCGGCGATCTTGCGGCCAGCTATAGTCAGCCCGTTGAACAATGGAGGAATACCGATAGCGTCCATGTGTCGGAAGCATGATAGAAAAGCACCTAAGTCTGAAATAATAGGGCTGAAAGAATATCGTTTCCGGATCTAACCCAGCACATTGCGGACTGATGTTTAATCAGCTCGTGAAAGTTTCGGCGGGTTTCCATACAGTCTCAGTCAAAGCATCCCTGTGATTTAAGTCACTATCCTCCCAGTTGCCGTGTTTAAATTCAAGACAAGGATTCGGTAATGCAGAATTCTCAGACGTCGGCTGCTCGCAGATGGCAGCGATTGCTCATTTTTGGTATCAGCGCCGCCGGTGGCCTCAGTCTGGCGGCACTGGCTGTTTTGTGGTTGGATTACCGCGAATCTCAGGCAGAGGAACCGCTAGCGGCCATGCAGCCTGCCAGTCAACAAATGATGTCAGCCTTGGTGACAGCTTTACCCAGCGCCCTGCTGGCCTCTGAGTCTGAACCGCCTGACCTAGAAGCCGCCGCCGCTCAGCTCTGCGCCCCAGTCGCTAATCTAGCCCAGGCCGCTGCCAGCGCCACGGCCTTGCCCACAGAGGCGATCGCCCCGACCGCAGGCATCGGTCGCACCATCAGCCACCTCAACTTATCCTTGGCGCTGCAGGCAGTGCCGATTGACTGGCCACAAGTTCACCAGCAGGCCCAGCTCGCCAAAGTCCCGGTGATGATGTATCACGATATTCTGGCTGAGAAAGAGGTGTTCTTCGACGTGACGCCAGAGGAGCTAGAGGCCGATTTTGAGCTGATCAAAGCCAACGGCCTGACTCCCATCAGTTTAGACCAGCTCGTCTATCACCTGAGTACGGGCACTCCCCTGCCCGATAAGCCC
>JAAHIC010000732.1 GCA_010671965.1 Leptolyngbya sp. SIO4C5 | reverse complement strand
TGTCGCAGGCACTGAGGACTACCAAGTCGGCATTGAGGTCAAGCTGCAGAATCTCAGCGGCGGTGAGAAGGCCGTCTTCACCGCTGCCCGGTGCCAAAGCGATCGCCCCTGGTAAGTCCCGTACACCATACAGCACCTGCCGCTGGGCGATCCCAATGGGCTAAGGCTTCCAGTCCGGCTATCTTACCATTTTGCAAATTGACAATTGGCTGATATAAAACCGTGATCCCCTGCTGTTCTAAAGCCGTCCGCAAATCCTGTTCTAGATTGAGAAATTGCAAACTTGTCTGGTGAGAATCGGGTGCAAAGAGGTGATAGCGTCCCTGACCGGACAGTTTAGCCTGACGCAAAGCTCTATCGGCCTCTCTGAGTAAATGTTCAGGCTGAGTATGGTTTTCATTGCCCAGGACAATGCCAACACTAATGCCGAGAAAAATATCTCGCTCGCGGAGGCTAAAAGGTTGGGTAAAAGCGTTTAAAATTCTGTCTGCTAGCAGCAAAACGGCTTGGGGATCAGGGCTATCCGTGAGCAGGAGAGCAAATTTATCTTCCGCAAACCGAGAGAGCAGATAATTCTCGGACAGGTGCTCTTGAATTCGCTCAGCAACGTTTCTGAGCAGGCGATCGCCTGCCTCGTAGCCCAAAGCGTCGTTGACAGTTTGAAAGCGATCGCAGTCTATAAACATCACCGCAAAAGCATAGTTTGCCGTGGCCTGAGACTGGAGCAGCTTTTTCTCAAGCTGTTGCATAAACAAAGTCCGATTCGGCAATTCGGTGAGTTTGTCCTGAAAAGCTAGCTGAAAAAGCTGGGTGTTTGCTAGCTCCAACTGCTCGGTGCGTTCCCTGACGCGCTCTTCTAAAACCAGGTTGAGCGATTCTAGCTCCTGATTGGCAAATCTCAGGGCTAGCTGATGGCGCACCCGGACAATCACCTCCTCAAACTGAAAAGGTTTAGCAATGTAGTCAACAGCACCGGCATTAAAGGCTTTTACTTTATCAAAGGGATCATTTAGGGCGCTGAGAAAAATGATGGGCACAGTGGCCGTTTGGGCACTGGCTTTAAGCTGCTGGCAGACCTCATAGCCGCTTATCTCTGGCATCAAAATGTCTAACAAAATTAAATCTGGCAGCAGTGCCTGCACTGATTTAATCGCCATCGTGCCGCTAGTCGCTTTGCGCACCTCATAGCCTTCCCGGGTCAGCACCTCGGAAAGTAAGCGCAGATTATCGGGATTGTCGTCCACGATCAGAATGCTGCCAGGGGTAGAGGAACGCTGCATAGGTCTACGGGGATGGATTAAACCACTTCTACGCTAGTTTGCTGCAGGTCCTGTAGGATCTGCTCGAACTGAAACTCATCTGCTAGAGCGATCAAGGCTTGCGACAGAGCCTTATAGGGGTCAGGAATCTGCTGGGCCAAATCGTAAACCAGGCGATCGCTGCCCTGAACCGCCGCCTGGTAGAGCGCCTGGAGCCAAGCATCAGGCATTTGCTGCAGCATCGCAACTGGAAGCCCTAGCGGTGCTGCCGCTGACTCTGCTAACAGGGTTGACTCATACTGGTAGGCTAGTCCTAAATGCTGTTGCAGCTTTTCAAGCAGGACATGTCGGCGAATTGGCTTTGGTACAAAGTCGTTCCACTGAGCTGCTCGGAGCTGCTCTGGCGTTGGTCGGTTTGCCGTCATCACCAAAATGGGTAGAGAAGGCGCTTGTGCCCTAATTCGCTGCGTCGCTTCGTAACCGTTCATCTGGGGCATTTGCATGTCCATACAAATTAAATGGGGGGGCTGCTGCTGCCACATTTGTAGGGCTTGGTGTCCGTTGATGGCCTGCTTAACTTGAAACCCTAGCTCGCCTAGTAGCCTAGCCATCAGCAGGCGACTAACCGGATCATCATCGACAACCAGAATTTGATAGGCTGGCTGGCCGGGAGCTAAACCCACAATAGGATTTTGGGTCTGGGGCTGCGGTGCCCGGTGGTTAATCTCCATCAGTTGGATCGGCACTTCATAGGCCACAATTAAGCTGCCAGATAAGCCAATCTGTAGCGTGCCGCCCAGCGCTTTTATGAGCTGACGGCTAATGGTTAATTGCAGACTCCAGCTCTCAGAGCTGGCGGCACCCGCAGCGCTGGATAGCTGCGATCGCACCCGCAGCGCATTGGTCGCTGAGCTAGAAACTTCTAGACGCAGAACCGTCTGGGTTGCCGCCGTTACGGTTTGCACCTCGATCTGAATCGGTTCTGCCTGCGAAAGCTTAATGATGCAGCCGAGCAGGCTAAGTAAACTCTGGCGTAGCTTGCTTTCATCAGCTGTGATATGGGTTGGGACTGCCGTGGCTGCGCAGAAGCTGCAGCTAAGACCCTGGGCCTTAGCTTTGTGGCGCAGCATTTGTTCCAGCGTTGATAACAGGTTGGGCAAATGGATAGCAGTATGGCTGAGGCCGACTTGCCCCGCCTGAATTTTACCTAACTCAACCAAATCACCAATCAGACTCAGCAGTTGCTCGCCGCTGCGTTCAATAATTTGCAATAGCTCCAAGTGGCTGTGTGCTATTGTCGTATCGCGCTGCATCAGCTGGGTAAATCCTAAAATGGCGTTTAGGGGCGATCGCAGTTCATGACCCATGTAAGCCAGCAGGGCTTCATTGCCCAGCGAAGGTGCCTGATCTAGAAAGCCAGCTACCTCACTGCAGGTACAGACAAGCTGACTGACTGAGGCGCTGGCCGTGTTCATCTGAGGTTCTACGTCCAGGCGAATCCAGCGGGGAACAGCCTGATTGGCGATG
>JAAHIC010000731.1 GCA_010671965.1 Leptolyngbya sp. SIO4C5 | reverse complement strand
TCTGGAAGAAGTGCTGCTAGATGCGGCCCAGCGAATGCTCAACGGTGAAACGCTAGCCAGTGGCAAGAGCGGTAGTGTTTCTAGCTAGCGCGATCGCTACCTGAAGCTCAGTTAAAACCGCTATTTCTGGATTCCGCAGGTTCTGGCGCTCTCCTGAGGGCTAGGGTCTGGCACGATGATGTAGCCGCTGGCGCGATCGCCATACACCTGATTTTGCGGCTGTCCGTGCCAGACCCAGTAGGCGGCGAGATAGGCGCAGGTGAGAGCATCTAGCTTGTCTTCTAGAGCTTTCAGTGCTGCGCCTTTTTGGTCAGTGTCAATAGTTAAGTTGAGCGTTAGCTGTGGCTGAAGCTGAGCAAAATACCGCTGCTGCAGCGCAAACAACTGGCCTAGCCCCTGCCGCCGCTCGGCAACTCTGCCTTTTTTATACTTGAGAATGCGAGATAGATTGAACAGCGTGATCGTGGCGGCGTGAGGATAGACCTCTAGCATGATTCGTCTGTCAGCGCTGCTATCAGTCGCGTGAGCAAAGCCGCGTTCTGCCAGAGCCGCAGTGAAGTCGCGCATGGCGGGGTAAAAAGGGAGGTTTTGGTTAGCGGGGTAGCAGCCGGCATGATAGCGGCCAAAGTGCTGATGCAGCAGGCGATCGGGTAGGCGCATTCCAGAGGCGTTAGGGATAATCAGGGGGGCATCAATGGCGATCGCAACCTGAGTTTCATTGGCAATAACCTGATCTAGCCAGTTCAAAACAGCCTGATGAGTCTCAAGAACATCCCACTCGACAAATTCAATTCCGGCTGCCTTACGTCGCAGGTAGCAGACTCCGCTGCTGGAACTGGCTAACCAGCCCAAATCAAGACCGATGAACATAATTCAGTTGATGTCAGTGTTTTATGAGATGTGCTCTAGTGCAGTCTGACACACTCTTCTATGAGCTACAGACTGGCAGTAGCAAATTGATCTCAGCCTGGACTGCGTCGAGTTTGTGAGGTTGAACGGCTGTAGATCCTGTTTTGAGGATTTTTGCCCGACTGGGAGCATCAAAGATGATAATAAATAGAGCCTGAGACATAAGCTGTCTGAGAACTCTGCGATGTTCCTAGCATCGTTGCGGCGGCGGCAGCGGGCAACGGTGATGCTACCGTTTTGCGAAAATCCGGCTACAAATAGAGCTTCGAGAAGATAAGCCCACCCCGTCAGCGATCGCACCACCTCGTAGATTAACTTCGACAACACCCCTCGCACTGGCTGCCGTAACTGCTCAAAGGGTTTACTAAGCCATAAAGCCAGCAGCCTTGACGCTGCTTCAGCATTCTTGGGCTACGCTAAAAGCATCCGTTGAAGAACCTTTCTGTGATGAGCATTGTCATCTCGGACGAAATTTTGCAAGCCGCTCACCTCACGCCCAGCGAATTTCGCCAGGAAATTGCCTTACACCTTTTTCAAACCGACCGGCTGACGCTGGGCTATGCCAGCCAACTGGCTGAGATGCCGCTCAATGCTTTTCGTCAACTGCTCAAACAGCGCAACATTCCGCTCTACAGTTACGACGTCGAAGACTTTGAGCTCGATTTAAAGAATCTCCGAGCGTTGGGTCGGTTGTGATCGTAGTTAGCGACACTTCCGCCATCACCAACCTGGCGGCTATTCAACGGCTAGAGCTTTTGGCTCAGCTTTATGAGCAAGTCATGATTCCCACAGAGGTTTATCGTGAGCTGACTAGGGCCGATCCTCCGGTTTCGGGAACGGTTGAAGTTCAAATAGCTCCGGCCCAGGCGTTTGGTCTGTTGCAGCCCTTCAAAAGCATTGTGAGTCAGTACGGGCAGATCTTTGGGGGCTACTACATCCGCACGGTGAATGATGTGTTGGGTGGTACGCTGGGCGATATTCTGGGCGGCAACACGGGAGAGTTAGGCATCCCTGACCCGCCGGGAGACTGGCAGGAGCTAGACCAGGTGATCGGGGGCGACGGTCTAGGCGATGTCACCGGGCAGGCATCGGGGGAGTCGCAGCGGCTGGATAATTTCAACGCCAACCTGGTGGTGTTGCAGTAGTCATTACCAATGCCTCCGACCGGGAAAGTACCCGCAGTATGGCGACTTCGGTATTGGGAACGGAAGGGCAGACGGCGATGAAGCAGGAGATGGATGCGGCAGAGCAAGCATTGAGTGCGATCTCTGACAAGTCTCAGGAAGCCCAGTCGCTGGATGTGACGCAAGACGTGATGAAAAATTTGACGGATATGGTCAACCATCAAAGCCAGCTGGAGTCGGGTAGCTATGAGCAGTTGATGCAGCTCTAGGCGGGACGGCGAATTTGATTGGGGCGAATATCTCGGAGGCGCTGGATGAGGGGGAACCGGGCAAAGTCATGGGTCAGAGATGGCGGGGGCGCAGCAGGTGGTGCAGGCGACAGGGAACGTGTATTTGCTGTGGTTAGAGGAAAGATTCGCTTGCCCAAAGCGGAATCAACGATGTAAGTCCTGTAGTTAGCAATAAGTGAGTCACTTAACTTGACTAATACAAATAGACCATTATCTTAAGGTGTCAGCACTTCCTTACAGTTCGTACCTTTTCTTCAAAGAGTGACACTGTCTGCTTGTGTATAATTTAATCCCAGATGAGGATGCTTCTCGTTGGATATTTAAGCCTTATCGGGCTTCTACTGACAAGAGTGCAGATCTCAGTCTATAAATGCGGCTGAATTGCCAATTTTTATGTATTGACTGTAGTTAATAATCGAGAAAATGACATACGAATCTTTAGCTGCAGAATTACTACAGGATCA
>JAAHIC010000730.1 GCA_010671965.1 Leptolyngbya sp. SIO4C5 | reverse complement strand
TAGAAGACACCTCAACACTGTCAGCTACAGATTCGACAGATGGGGACGATTTGCTTGATGGCCTAGACGATCTTGGCGACCTCGACGAACCTGAATCTGATTCGACTGAGCTAGATAGTTTGCTCGACGAGCCTTTTGATCTAACGGCTGATGAGTCTGCCGAGACGGACTTATCAACAGCAGAGGCTCTAGATGACGACTTGTGGGCAACGCCAGAGCAGGAAGCCGAAAGCGACAGCGATTTGGATAGTTTGTTCGAGGCGGAGTCAGACCTAACTTCCTCGGAAATAGATGAGCCGTTTGATCAAATCTCTGATTTGGGCGAGACCGATACTGACAGCGCAGATGACTTTGACCAGCTTGAAGACCTAATTGAGCTATCGGAGACAGACGCTGCTTCTGATCTAGAGGTGGATGACTCAGCGGGGCTAGATCCTCAGTTTGAGCAAAATCAGATGGCGCCTGAAGCTACATTAGAGGATCTCGATCTCCTGCCGGATGAACCTGAAATAGAGACGGCAGACTGGGAGGAACCTGACACAGACAGCGCCTTAACAGATGTTGCGGCTGATGATTTAGCTGCAGCGACAACCTTAGCTGCAGCGGCTGATGAAGACTTTGTCACCTCGGACTCGCTGGCTGATGAAATTTTAGAGCCGCAGCCAGGGCCTGCTGAATCCGATGGTGAGGATTTCTCTGATCTAGACTCTCTGCTAGAGGGAGAGGCTGTCTCAGCAGAGGAAGCCGCCGTTTCTAAGCTAGACGGTTCTGAGGTAGAGGCTGACTTTGGCGATCTAGAGGCTCTCTTAGATGAGCCGTCCTCATCGGCTGACCTAGAGTCCACAACCGATCTGTCTGCTGAAGCTGCAGCACCGGAGGATGACTTTGCTGATTTGGAAGCTCTTCTAGGCGATGAATCTGAAGCTGATAGCAGCGAGTATGCGGCTGCAGAAGCTGCAGAGGCTGTTGGTGAGTCAGAAGAGAACGGCAATGAATTTGAGGACTTGGAGCGACTTTTAGAAGAAGCCGATCAGACCCTGGGTGGGGGCGGCTCAGCTGCTATGAGGTCTGCGCCTCAGCGATCGCGGCGTCCGACTAGACGGGGCGGCGGTATGCTAGGCGAGCAGACAATGCGCGTCTCGGTCAAGCACTTGGACAATCTCAGCAATCTGGTGGGAGAGCTGGTTGTCAACCGCAATACTTTAGAACAGGATCAAGAGCGGCTGCGTCAGTTTTTAGATAATCTGATGGCTCAGGTACAGCAGCTCAACGATGTAGGGCAGCGAATGCGCGATCTCTATGAGCGATCGCTACTGGAAAGCTCTCTGATTTCGAGCCGTCAAAGCTATCAGCTAGCCGGTAGCCGTCGCCCAGAAGAAACCTCTAGCCACTCAACGGGTGCTACCTTTGATGCCTTAGAGATGGATCGCTTCACCGGCTTCCATACCCTCTCGCAAGAGATGATTGAGCTGATTGTGCGGGTACGAGAATCGGCTTCTGACATTGGCTACACAATCGAGTCAACAGATCAGGTGACACGCCAGTTCCGTCAGGTAACAACTCAGCTCCAGGAAGGTCTAAACAAAGCCCGCATGGTGCCTTTTGCGCAGACCGCCGATCGCTTGCCGCGAGCGGTGCGCGACATTTCGGTCAAGTGCGGTAAGGAAGCTCGCCTAGTCGTGGAAGGGCGCGACACGCTCATTGACAAAATGATTCTAGAGCAGCTCTACGACCCCATGACCCATCTGGTCAACAATGCCATCACTCACGGGATTGAGCCGCCAGAAGTCAGAGAAGCTCAGGGCAAACCGCGAGAGGGCCAAATTACCGTTCGGGCTTTTTATCAGGGGAACCAGACGGTTATTTATGTAGCAGATGATGGCGCGGGCATTGATGCTGACTTGGTTAAAGAGAAGGCAGTTCAGAAGGGGCTAATTTCAGCCGCTGAAGCCCGCACTATCTCAGTTCATGATGTACACGAGCTGTTGTTCCATCCCGGCTTTAGTACCCGTGACCAGGCAGATGACTTTGCCGGACGGGGCGTGGGCATGGACGTGGTGCGCACCTATTTGGCTCAGATTCGCGGCAACATTACGATTGATTCTGAAATCGGGAAAGGCACCAGCTTCACCATTCGGCTACCGCTGACGCTGAGTATTTCCAAGGCACTGACCTGCATTAGCAATCAGGCCCGGATTGCCTTCCCAATGGACGGGGTCGAAGATATGCTGGATGTGCCCAAGGAGCGGGTGCAAGAGAACGATCAGGGACAAACCTGCATTCTCTGGCGCGATACGCTGCTGCCGTTCCAACCGCTTTCGGAACTGCTTCAGTTCAACCGAACGCTGGGTCGTGGCCGTATCTACGGCGGCAATCAAGACGACGAAATTACCTCTATCGTTATTCTCCGGAGCGCCAGCAGTCACATTGCGCTGCAGGTAGATCAGGTCATTGGTGAGCAAGAGATTGTGATTAAGCAGCTTGAAGGTCCTGTACCCAAGCCAATGGGTATTGCCGGAGCTACGGTGCTAGGAGATGGCCGCGTTATGCCCATTGCTGACGTTTTAGAGCTGATTGATCTCTCTATGGGGCGCGTTCGCCGCGAGCCAAATACGTCTCTGTGGAGTCAGCTAGATGAAGGCGCAGTCGAGGAATCGGCAGAACCAGCTAAGTCTGGCTCAGCTACGCAAGGAGGAAGCGGTCAAACGCCACTTCTGTCTGAGTTGCGTGGCGCAGTCGTTGCTCCAAGCCACACCGGCCTCTGGGCAATCATCGGAACGGTTTGACTTTGCTCAAAACCAC